>JBCCWM010000090.1:0-13325 GCA_039193505.1 Pseudomonadota bacterium
CAGTTCACTGAAGACCGAGCCGCTCGACCGAACCAGGGGTCCGTCCCCGCCGCCAGTCAAAGGCCGCGCTCTTCGCGTCCATCAAGATCGTCTCCAACCGCCCGCCATTCGAGCGCAGGCGACCGGCCGCCCGTCCAAGCGCACCGGGACATGGAGCCCAGAACAGCCGCTTGATAAGACATCCTGGGTCAGGGTTGCGTGGAAGCCTCAAACGAACACTGGTGAGCACAACAGACCGTCGCCCGATGGATCGGGTGGGGTCAATCTATCTGCCTGCGCGACGAGGGCCAATTCACATGTGCCGCTTCGGTGGGTCGGGTCTTTGATACGCCCTTTGAATGCAGCCCGGGGGCTCGCGGCGGGCGAGGCTGGATCACGCCCCGGACGCCATGACCGAGTTGACGGCAACCCTTGCTTGGGTCTCTCACGCCGGCTGGGCGGGGCACAGATGCAGGCCTCTGCGCATGCCGTACGGGGCTGGCCTCGCCTTCGGGCGAAGTTTGGCTCGAGGTGTTGCGCGGAGTTGGTATCGTGCTACGAGTTGGGCCTGGTGAGGGCGCAGCGCCACGCGCCGCTGTGGTGTAGATGTGTGTGAGAGATGGGTACGGGGACTGATGACGCCGAAGCAGACACGTGGATCATGCATCCACACGCAATGACGCTTGCACGCGAAGCCGGCACCGCGAAGCGCAGCTACACGATCAATATGCCTCAGATGGCGCTGTCGGGTCTGGGAGAGAGCTGGCTCAGCAAAGAAGTCGGCGACATCCATTGGGGGATGATCACCGGTTTCCTTGGCAAGCCGTCCCGCGACATAGTCGATGCGGACGGGCATCGTCTCTATGCGACGTTTGCGCGGCTGGTTCTTGAGATCACGCCGGACCTTACGGGTTTTGCCGAAAATGCGCCGCTGGAGATCGCGTCGCGGCTGTCGCGCTATGGCGAGAGCTATTTCTTTGCCCACCACGACGTTGCGTCGTCGGGGGCGCGTGGTCGTGCGCAGACGATGTCCACTTTCGCCAAGCACGGGCTGCGCGGTCAAAACAACGCGCTTGTGAAGGGGAGCCCGGTGATCCCCGACCCGGATCTGGTGCCGTCGCTCGATGTGTTTCCCGAATTTGGCGCAGAGTACCGAGCGGCCCGCGGCGTCGAGACAAAGGATGCAATCTTCGAGTGCACCTACGAGATCCAGCCCGTTCATGATGTGAACGGCGTGGGACTGCTCTACTTTGCGGCGTATCCGGCTATTTTCGATTTGTGCACGGCACAGTACGAGGGGCGGACGTTTTTGACGGATCACGCGACGGTCTCGAAGGACGTGCGGTTCCTCGGCAATGCCGACCCTCAGGACACACTCGTTTTCCGCCTCCACAGCCGCACGGAAAAGGGAGCGACCGTCCATCACGTGGGCTCGCTTTGGCGGAAGACGGACGGACGGCGCATCGCTGAGATCGAGAGCGTCAAACGACGGCTGTGACCTCAGTCGAGGGGCAGGGTGATCCCCTCGGGCCATGTGATTGTATAGCCGAAATCAATGAGTTCGACAGAGCCGGGCGTCATGTCGACCCGCCACCTGTGCACGCCGCGACGCCCGTCGGCATCGGTGTCCGTGGGTGACGGCGTGGCAGACAGGGTCACGCGGATGTCCTCGTTCTCGGAGACCGGTGCGCGATCTGTGACGATCAGCGGCACGGTGCGGCGGGACAAGTTCTCTGCGGTGATCCGGAAGCGCTCCACCCGACGATAGGAGGTGCCGATCAGGCCGAAATCGCCGTCCTCGCGCGTGAGTGTGGCGCGCTCGATCAGGAGGCCGTCTTCGCGGCCGAAGGGAAGCTCTGCGATCTCGCCGGCCGCGACGAAGGGAAGATCGGTCTCGCCGACGAAGGTGCCGTCGCGGAAGAGGGCGGCCTGACCGGGCAGCAATGGGCCGCCGAGCGTGTTCTGCCACTCTCCCACCAAGTAGGCTGCGCTGTCGAAGGCGGGGGCGGTGTGGGCGACCAGATCGACCTCCGCTTCTCGGACATCGATTGTGAGCTGGCGAACAGTGCCGTCCCCCGCGACATCGGCGGGTTCCGTGATGCGATAGATGACCGTCTGCCCGCGGGTCTCGAAGGTTGCTTGAGCGGCCACGGCCCGCGCAGGCGGCGGGGCGGGCGCGGGCTCGCTGAGATCGGCTTCGGGCAGGATCATCGGCTCGGGGCGCGCTTCGAGCGAGGTGAGCGACGCACCGCGCGCCTGTCCGATGACGAAGGGCCTCAGCACCCGCTCCTCGACCTCGGGTGGCGCCACATTGGCCGATGGACGCGCAGTCGAGAGGGTCAGATCCACGCCCTCCCAATTCTCGCCGGTCTCCTGATACACCCGAGCGAGCCGCGTGAGGTTCAGGAGATCGTCCTCCCCCCTGGAGAGGCGGAGGTCGTAGACCGGTGCCCAGCCCGCCTGGTCGCTGCGGTAGCTCACTGCGAGCTCTGCGATGGTGGCCGCGTCGGCCTGCAGCGTGATCGTCGCGATCGAGCGGGGGCGAGGCGGCAGCTCCAGCGCGTCGAGCTCCGCCTCGAGGCGTTCGATCTCCTCGCGCGTCTCATCCCCGCTCCGCTGGATGCGCTCACGCGAGACCTCCGCCGCAAGACGCGCAGCGATCGCCGCTTCGGCCTCGGCCCGGATTGAGGCAAAGGCCGTCGGCCAGTCCGCCACGGCGAGCGCGCTCTGCTCGCCGAGCCCCTGCTTGCGGATCAGCGCGTCGACCAGATCGATGCGGCGCTCCGCCGCTTCGATCCACGCGGTCTCGGAGCGAATGGCGACATCGTTCTCGATCAGTTGTTCGCGTAGAAGCTCAATCTCGGCTTCGAGACGGGCCCGCTCCGGGCTGATCTCCGGATCGTCGGGGGGCAGGCGGTCGATCCGGTGATCGACCGAAAGGATTGTGAAGGCGGTGGTTCCCACGCCTTCGACCCGCAGGCTCTCCGGCGCCAGTTCAAGCGGGAGATCGTCGAGGATCACCCGATGCCGTCCCGCGGGCAGATCGATCGCCGCTGAGCGCGTCAGGGTCGCCCCGATCGGGTAAAGCGTTGCGGATGTCAGCGTGCTCTCCGGTGTGAAATCGGCAGCGAAGGCGGGGGGCGCCAAGAGAAGGGCTGAGAGGAGAAGACGGTGCATAACGGATACTCCCTGGGGTTGGGCGCAGTCTACAGGACCCGCCTTCCGGCGAAAAGCGCGGTCCCGGGCGCTGCGCCCGCCGGCCGCCTCTCGCTGCAAACGTTGTGCACTGCACCAACATCCGCTACCCCAGAGAGACCGAAAGCCCGGAGACGCGCATGGTCGAGTTCAAGAAAATCCTGATTGCCAACCGGGGTGAGATCGCGATCCGCGTTATGCGTGCCGCAAACGAGATGGGCAAGCGGACCGTTGCCGTCTTCGCCGAGGAGGACAAGCTCTCCCTGCACCGTTTTAAGGCGGACGAGGCCTATCGGATCGGCGAGGGGCTCGGGCCCGTGGCGGCTTATCTCTCGATCCCGGGGGTCATCCGGATCGCCCGTGAGGCCGGCGCCGATGCGATCCATCCGGGCTACGGCCTCCTCTCGGAGAACCCCGATCTCGTCGATGCGTGCGAGGCGGCCGGGATCGCGTTCATCGGCCCGAAGGCTGAGACGATGCGCGCGCTTGGCGACAAGGCCTCCGCGCGCCAGGTCGCCATTGCGGCCGGTGTGCCGGTCGTGCCGGCGACCGGCGTTTTGCCCGACAACATGGAGGACGTTGCGCGGATGGCCGACGAGATCGGCTATCCCTTTATGCTCAAGGCGTCCTGGGGCGGGGGAGGGCGCGGCATGCGCCCGATCCACGGGCCGGAGGAGCTTGCCGACAAAGTGGCGGAGGGGCGGCGCGAGGCGGAGAATGCGTTCGGCAACGGTGAGGGCTACCTCGAGAAGCTGATCACGCGCGCGCGCCACGTGGAGGTGCAGATCCTCGGCGACGACCAGGGCGAGATCTACCACCTCTATGAGCGGGACTGCTCAATCCAACGGCGGAACCAGAAAGTGGTGGAGCGGGCACCGGCCCCCTACCTCTCGGATGCCCAGCGCGAGCGGCTGTCGAGCCTCGGCAAGCAGATCTGCGCCCATGTCGGCTACCGCTGCGCCGGCACGGTCGAGTTCCTGATGGATATGGACACCGGGGAGTTTTACTTCATCGAAGTGAACCCCCGTGTGCAGGTGGAGCACACCGTGACCGAGGAGGTCACGGGCATCGACATTGTCCGCGCCCAGATCCTCCTCGCCGAGGGCAAATCGCTGATGGAGGCGACGGGCAAGGCCAGCCAGTACGACGTTCAGTTGAATGGCCACGCCATCCAGTGCCGGATCACGACCGAGGATCCGCAGAACAACTTCATCCCGGATTACGGCCGGATCACCGCCTATCGCGGGGCGACCGGCCATGGCATCCGGCTCGATGGCGGCACGGCCTATTCGGGCGCGGTGATCACGCGCTACTACGACAGTCTGCTCGAGAAGGTGACGGCCTGGGCGCCGACGCCGGAGCGCGCCATCGCCCGGATGGATCGTGCGCTCAGGGAGTTTCGGATCCGCGGCGTCTCGACCAACATCGAGTTCGTGGAGAACCTGCTCCGCCACGCAACCTTCCTCGACAACACCTACACGACGACCTTTATCGACACGACGCCCGCACTCCATGACTTCACACCGCGCCGCGACCGGGCGACCAAGATCCTGATCTACATCGCGGACATCACTGTCAACGGTCACCCGGAGACCGCAGGCCACACCCGCCCGGCGCAGGAACGGCGGCCGGAGCCGCCGCCGCTCGCCGCCGAGACGCCGCCCTGGGGTCTGAAGCGCCTTCTCGACCAGGAGGGGCCCAAGGCGGTCCAGCAATGGATGCTGAACGAGCCGCGGCTGCTGCTGACCGACACGACGATGCGCGACGGGCACCAGAGCCTTCTGGCCACGCGGATGCGCTCCTACGACATGATCAAGGTCGCGCCCGCCTATGCGCACAACCTGCCGGGGCTCTTTTCGATCGAGTGCTGGGGCGGCGCGACCTTCGATGTCGCCTACCGCTTCCTGCAGGAGTGTCCATGGCAGCGCCTGCGCGATCTGCGCAAGGCGATGCCGAACCATCTGACTCAGATGCTGCTGCGCGGCGCCAACGGTGTGGGCTACACGGTCTATCCAGACAACGTGGTGCGCAAGTTCGTCGAGCAGGCCGCGGAGACCGGGATCGACATCTTCCGCGTCTTCGACAGCCTCAACTGGGTCGAGAACATGCGGGTCTCGATGGATGCGGTGCTCGAGACGGGCAAGATCCTCGAGGGCACGATCTGTTACACCGGCGATATCCTCGATCCGAAACGCGCGAAGTACGATGTGAAGTACTACGTGTCGATGGCGCGCGAGCTCCGCGATGCCGGGGCGCATGTTCTGGGGCTGAAGGACATGGCGGGTCTCTTGAAGCCGCCGGCCGCCCGTCTGCTTGTGCGCGCGCTGAAGGAGGAGGTCGGTCTGCCCCTCCACTTCCACACCCACGACACAAGCGGGATTGCCGGGGCCACCATCCTCGTCGCGGCCGAGGCCGGCGCAGATGCCGTGGATGCTGCGATGGATGCCTTCTCTGGCACCACTTCGCAGCCCTGCCTCGGCGCTATTGTCGAGGCGTTGAGACACACTGAGCGGGACACCGGGCTCGACCCGCAGGCGATCCGCGAGATCTCGATTTACTGGGAGGCCGTGCGTCGCAAATACGCGGCGTTCGAGGCCGGTCAGGCCTCTCCCGCCTCCGAGGTCTATCTCCACGAGATGCCGGGCGGGCAGTTTACGAACCTCAAGGCGCAGGCGCGCTCCATGGGGCTCGGCCACCGCTGGGCGGAGGTCGCGCGGACCTATGCCGAGGTCAACGCGATGTTCGGCGACATCGTCAAGGTGACGCCGTCCTCCAAAGTCGTGGGCGACATGGCGCTGATGATGGTCTCTCAGGGGCTCAGCCGTTCCGATGTCGAGGACCCGTCCCGCGACGTTGCCTTTCCCGAGAGCGTTGTCGACATGATGCGCGGCAAGCTCGGTCAACCGCCGGGAGGTTGGCCGGCGGGCCTGCAGGCCAAGATCCTGAAAGGCGAGGCGCCCATCACTGCGAGACCCGCCGAGGGTCTGCCGCCCATCGACCTAGACGCCGCGCGGCTGGAGGTTGCGGCCGCAACAGGCGCGGAGATCGATGACGAGGATCTCTGCGGCTGGCTCATGTACCCGAAGGTCTTCATGGACTACATGGCCCGCCACGACCTCTACGGCCCGGTCCGTACTCTGCCGACGCCCGTCTTTTTCCACGGCATGGAGGCGGGTGAGGAGATCAGCGTCGAGATTGACCCGGGCAAAATCCTCGAGATCCGCCTCTCGGCTGTTGGCGAGACCAACAAGGAGGGCGAGGTGCGCGTGTTCTTCGAGCTGAACGGTCAGCCCCGCACGGTCCGCGTGCCCGATCGCAATGCCGCGGCGACCGGCGCGCAGCGCCCGAAGGCGGAGCCCGGCAACAAACACCACGTTGCGGCTCCGATGCCCGGCCTGATTGCGAGCGTCTCGGTCGCGGCGGGGCAGGCGGTGGCGGAGGGGGACCTCCTCTGTGTGATCGAGGCCATGAAGATGGAGACAGGCATCTACGCCGACCGGAAGGCCGTCGTGAAAGCCGTCCACATCACGGCCTCGAGCCAGGTCGATGCGAAGGACCTTCTGATCGAGTTCGACTAGGCGCGGAGCGCCGCCGCGGGCCGAAGTCGCGCCATCGCGATGGCGTCTACGAGCTCCCCGTCGCGGAGCGCAAAGCCCCGGTGCCGCCCTTCGGCCTCGAACCCGTGGCGCTCATAGAGGCGGATCGCTCGGTCGTTGTCGGCAAAGACCGTCAGCTCCAACCGCGACACCAGGAGCCAGCGATCGGCGTGATCCGTCGCCGCGCCCAGAAGGGTGCCGCCGCAGCCCTGTCCCGCAAAGGCGCTGTCGACCGCCATTCCGAGCGCGGCGGAGTGTCCGCGGCGATGCTGGTTGCGATAGAGCGTGAGGAACCCGATGACGCGTCCCTCCCGCTCCGCCACGATGTGGAGCTCCGGCGACTGTCCCGCCGAAGCCCGCTTTTCCCTTTCCGCAAGCGACGTGAACGGGCGCTGAAGCGTGCCGCCCACCACGTCGGGCTGGTTCAGGATGGCGGTCACCGCCGGCAGATCCGTGGGCTCGTAGGCTCGGACCGCGATTGGCTCCATCAGCCGCTGACCGCTGCGGGCGCCGTCTTCTCGCGCCGGACGAGAAGCTTGTTGAGCGCGTTCACATAGGCCTTGGCCGAGGCGACAACGGTGTCCGTCTCGGAGGCTTGCCCGGTCACGAGCTTCCCCCCCTCCTGCATCCGAACGGTCACAGTCGCTTGCGCATCCGTGCCCTCGGTCACCGCATGCACCTGGTAGAGCTGCAGCTCTGCCGCGTGCGTGACAAGCCGGTTCACCGCGTTGAACGCCGCATCCACGGGCCCGTCCCCCTGCGCCGTCACCTGCGCGTCCACCCCGTCGATGGTGAGCGTCAGGTCGGCCGATTGCGGCGCCTCGGTTCCGCAGATCACCCGAAGGAACTTGAGGCGGATCCGGTCATGGCCGGCTTGGGTGGTGGTGTCGGCCATCAGCGCGAGAAGATCGTCGTCATAGATCTCCTTCTTGCGATCGGCGAGCGCCTTGAAGCGCACGAAGACGTCCTTGAGCTGGTTGTCCCCGAGCTCGAACCCCAGCGCCTCGAGCTTCGAGCGCAGTGCGGCGCGGCCCGAGTGCTTTCCCATGACGAGGTTCGATTCAGTGAGGCCGACATCCTCCGGGCGCATGATCTCGAACGTGCCGGCGTGCTTCAGCATGCCGTCCTGGTGGATCCCGCTCTCGTGCGCGAACGCGTTCTTGCCGACAATCGCTTTGTTGTACTGCACCGCAAAGCCCGACACCGCCGCGACGCGCCGCGAGATGCGCATGATCTTTGACGTATCGATCCGCGTGTCGAAGGGCATGATATCGCGGCGGACGCGCATGGCCATCACGACCTCTTCTAGGGCGGTGTTGCCTGCACGCTCGCCGAGGCCGTTGATTGTGCATTCGATCTGGCGCGCGCCGGCCTCGACGGCGGCAAGGCTGTTGGCCGTCGCCATGCCGAGATCGTTGTGGCAATGCGTGGCGATCACGATCTCGTCCATGCCGGGCACCCGCTCGAGGAGATCGGCGATGATGCGCGCGCTTTCCCGCGGGGCGGTGTAGCCCACTGTGTCGGGGATGTTGATCGTGGTGGCGCCCGCCTTGATTGCGATCTCGCAGACCCGCGCGAGGTAGTCGGGCTCGGTCCGGGTGGCGTCCATCGGGCTCCATTGCACATCCTCGCAGAGGTTGCGGGCCTGGGTGACGGTTGCGTGGATCTTCTCGGCCATCGCCTCCTTGTCGAGGCGGACCTGGTACTCGCGGTGGAGGGGCGAGGTGCCGATGAACGTGTGGATCCGCGGCCGCACGGCGTGGCGCACGGCCTCCCAGGCGCGGTCGATGTCGGCCGTGTTGGCCCGGGCGAGACCGCAGACGCTGGCCTCCTTCGTGCGCCGCGCGATCTCCGAGACCGCCTCGAAGTCTCCGTCGGAGGCGATAGGGAAACCCGCCTCGATGATGTCGACCCCCATCTCGTCGAGGAGGGCCGCGATCTCGAGCTTCTCGGCAAGGGTCATGGTGGCGCCGGGGCTCTGCTCGCCGTCGCGCAACGTCGTGTCGAAAATCAGAACACGGTCCTGGTCGCGTGTGTCGGTCATGAGGGGTGTGCCTTTGTTTGTTTGCTTTGGCGCGTGCGGCGTCTCCCCTGAGCGCGCGCGCCGGACCTCGACACGCTCAGGGGCGGTTAAGGTTCAGCAGAAGGTGGTGCATCGCAAACATAGGGACTGCGTAGCTGGAGTGAGAGGGCGCGTCAATCCTGCGCTGGACGGCCCTTGGCCCAGCATTAGCTAGCGGCCGATGAAAATTGATGGGAACACACGCGCGCTGGTGATCGGCGCTTCGGGCGGGGTCGGCTCCGCACTGGCCGACGCTTTGGCGGACACGCAGCTCTCGACTTTGAGCCGGTCAGAGGATGGCTTCGACCTGACCAACGAGGCGCGGGTTGCGGCCGCGGCTGCCGACATCGGCACGTTGGATCTGATTTTTGATGCGACCGGCGGACTCCGCATCGGGGAGCACGGTCCGGAAAAGACCATCGGCGCGATCGAGCCCGCTGCAATGGCGGCCCAGTTTGCGCTGAACGCCATCGGACCCGCGCTCCTCATTAAACACTTCGGCCCACGGCTGCGTCGTACTGGTCCTGCCGTTTTCGCAACCCTTTCCGCCCGCGTCGGCTCGATCGGCGACAACCGCATGGGAGGTTGGATTTCCTACCGCGCGGCGAAAGCAGCACTGAACCAAATTGTGCGCACGGCCGCGATCGAGCTCCATCGCTGGAACCGGGAGAGCGTGGTCGTCGCGCTCCACCCGGGCACTGTCGCAACACCGATGACGGAGACATATCTCGCACGTCACCCCTCGGTCCCTCCGGCCGAGGCCGCTGCAAACCTGCGTGCTGTGCTCGAGCAACTCGCGTCCGAGCACACTGGCGGGTTTTTCGACTACGCAATGGAGCCCGTGCCGTGGTGAGGCGCCTTGTTCTTGTCCTCGGCGATCAGCTGACGCCTGCGCTCTCCGCCCTCCGCGCTGCCGATCGCTCGCGTGACGTCGTGGTCATGGCCGAAGTGCGCGACGAGGCGCGCTCCGTGCGCCACCACCGAAAGAAAATTGCGTTTCTCTTCAGCGCGATGCGCCACTTCGCGGCCGATCTGGAAGCAGCCGGGTGGAGCGTGGCCTACGGCCGCTACGACGACCCTGAGACAGGCTCGTCGATTGTCTCGGAGCTGTTGCGACGGGCGGAGGAGACCGGCGCCGAGCGTGTCATCGCGACAGAGTGCGGGGCGTGGCGCCTCCGCGCGGCGCTGAGGAACGCGCCCTTGCCGGTGGACGTTCTGCCCGATGACCGCCTGATCTCGCCTGAAGGCGCCTTCGCGTCCTGGGCGGAAGGTCGGAAGGCGCTCCGCATGGAGTTCTTCTACCGCGAGATGCGGCGGGCAAACGACATCTTGATGGAGGAGGGCCAACCGGTCGGCGGTAAGTGGAATTACGACGCGGAGAACCGCAAGGCGGCGGCGCCGGATCTCTTTATGCCCGCGCCGGTGCGCCACGGTCCGGACGAGATCACGGAGGCTGTGCTCGACATGGTCGAGCGTGCCTTTCCCGACCATCCGGGATCGGTCCGACCGTTTTGGTTCGCCACGGACCGCGCGGCCGCAGAGGAGGCCGCCCGGACGTTCATGGCCGACGCGCTCCCCTCTTTCGGCGACTACCAGGACGCGATGCTTGAGGGCGAGGCGTTCCTCTTCCACTCCGTCCTCTCGCTCTATCTCAACGCCGGTCTCCTCGACCCGCTCACCCTCTGCCGACAGGCGGAGGCGGAGTACCGGGCCGGGCGCGCGCCCCTCAACGCGGTCGAGGGCTACATTCGCCAGATCCTCGGCTGGCGGGAGTACGTCCGCGGGATCTATGACCGGGAGGGGGAGGACTATGTGCGCCGGAACGCGCTCGGCGCCCACCGCGCCCTCCCGGAGTTCTACTGGACCGCCGACACCGAGATGGCCTGCCTCCGCGCGGCGATCGGCCAGACGCTGGAGGAGGGCTACGCCCATCACATCCAGCGTTTGATGGTGACGGGGACCTTCGCGATGCTGGCTGGTGTCGATCCCTACCAGGTGCATGAATGGTATCTGGCGGTCTATGTCGATGCCTATGACTGGGTTGAAGTGCCGAACGTGATCGGGATGAGCCAGTTCGCCGATGGCGGCATCGTCGCCTCAAAGCCCTATGCCGCCTCTGGTGCCTATATCGACCGGATGTCCGATCACTGCCGGAGCTGCGACTACGCCGTCAAGAAGAAGTCGGGGCAGGGAGCATGTCCCTTCAATCCGCTCTATTGGGACTTTCTGGTGCGGCATCGGGAGCGGTTCGAGGGCAATCCGCGGATGGCGCAGATGTACCGCACCTGGGACCGGATGAGCGACGACAAGCGGAGCGCCGCACGGGAGAGCGCCGCTGCGATCCTCGCAACGCTCGATGCCGGGGGGCGCCTTTGATCAGCGTTGCTCCAGCACCGTGTTGAGCCGGCGCATCGCAGCCTCGTAACCCTCTATCCCCAGCCCGGCGATCACGCCGTCGGCGCGGCGTGAGACGTAGCTCACGTGGCGAAATGGCTCGCGGCGGTGGATGTTGGAGACGTGCACCTCGATCACGGGGCCTGCAAAGGCGCCGAGCGCATCATAGATCGCAATCGAGGTGTGACTGTAGGCGCCCGGATTGATCACAATTCCGGCAGCAACGTCCCGTGCCTCCTGGATCCAGTCAACGAGCACGCCTTCGTGGTTCGACTGCCGCGCCTCGAGCGTGTGGCCGGGTGCAAGCGCCGCTCGCGCCGCAGCCTCGGCATCGGCAAGTGTCGCGTGCCCGTAGATCTCGGGCTCGCGCAGGCCGAGAAGGTTGAGGTTCGGACCGTTCAGAAGAAAGACTGTCGCCACGTGACGTCCACCGGAATTTCGGCCAGACCGTGGCCGGAGAGCGACGATCGGTCAACCCTAGAGACCGAGCGAGGCGCGGCGTTTACCCGCCGGTCTTGGTCTCCACGCGAACCGTCGTGGGGCCGCCGATCAGGTGGAGCGCGTCGGCCGCAGGCATCGGACGGCCAAGGAGGAATCCCTGGTACTGGTCGCAGGCAAACCCCTTCAGAAGCGAGAGATGTGTGGCCGTCTCGACCCCCTCGACAACCACAGCGAGGCCGAGGCGCTGGCCAAGCCTCACGATTGTCAGAAGGATCAGCTTGTACTTCTCGGCGTAGTAGTCGACGGCCTCAAGGAACACGCGATCGATCTTGATCTTGTCGAACCTGTGGCGCCAGAGGTTGGCGAGACTGGAGTACCCGGTGCCAAAGTCATCGAGGACCATTGCGATTCCAAGCGATTTGAGCGCCGCGATTTGATGGGCGACCTTGTCCTCATCTTCGGACAAGACCGCTTCCGTCACCTCGAGTTCGAGCCTGTGGGGCGGGAACGCAGTTTGACGGAGTGTGGTGCGTATGCGCTCAACGAGGTCGCCCGCGCGGAACTGGACCGGCGAGAGGTTCACGGAAAGAAAGAGAGTGTCGGGCCACGTTCGCGCGTCCGAGATCGCCGTGGCGAGTGTCCAGGAGCCAAGCTCGCCGATGAGGCCCGCATCCTCGGCGACTGGGACGAACTCCGTCGGCCCGATCAACTCACCCGACGCGTCCCGCAGGCGCAGAAGCGCCTCGAACCCCACCACAGTGCGGGCCGTGCTGTCAAAAATCGGTTGATACTCGACGAAAAAACGCTCCTCCACGATGCCGCGTCTGACGGCGGCCTCGACTTTGGCGCGGCGTCGGAGGGGCGCATCCATGGCGTCGGAGTAGAGAACAAGGCTGCCGCGGCCCTGTGCCTTGGCGGCGATCAGGGCGGCGTCCGTTGCAGCGCGCGCCGCCTCGCGACGCTCGCCAGGTGGGGAGAGGTGGGCGCCAATGCTCACGCTCGGAGAGACTGTGACGCTGTCATAGACGAACAGCGCGCGCGCCTGTGCCTGGATCCTTTCGGCCACGTTGATCAATTGTTCTTCGTCAACGTCGCGGAGGACGATCAGAAACTCGTCGCCGCCATAGCGGGCAACGATGTCGCTCGCCCGGACATTGGCGCGCAGGATCCGCGCGACGTGGACCAGCAGACGATCGCCGAAGCTGTGCCCGAGCTCCTTGTTGACGCCGCGAAACGCGTCGACATCGATGAAGCAGATCCCGCAGGTTATCTCCCGCGCGTCGCGCTCCTTCAGGAGCGCGTGCAAGTCGTCGGCGAGGGCTGCGCGGTTCAAAGTGCCGGTCAAAGGATCTTGGCGGGCGATCAGCACAAGCTCTTCATCGCGGCGCCGGAGTTGCTGGTTGCGGCGCACGAGAATCAGCGAGGGGACCAAGAAGATCAGCGCAGCGACGGCAATCACACCCGCGGTGAGCCGGCGAAAGGTCGTGTCGAGCGTTTGCGCGAGCGGCGCCACGTCGCGGGTCAGCTCAACAACCCCGACAAGCCCGCCGCTGGGCGCTGCGACCGGAACGGCGACCGTCGCAATGCGTGGTCCACCCGCGGCGGAGAGGGTCACATCTACTGTGCTGATGGAGGGCTGCCCGGCCCCTGTCTCCCCG
>JBCCWM010000091.1:0-13195 GCA_039193505.1 Pseudomonadota bacterium
ACCGCAAGATCAAGGACGCGACCGTCAAGCGCTCCCACTACGACAGCCACGACGAGCTTCGCAGCCATCTCGCGGACTTCCTCGACGCCTACACTTTCGCCCGCCGTCTCAAGACGCTGAGCGGCCTCACACCTTACGACTGCATCTGCAAAATCTGGACGTCAGAGCCAGATCGATTCATCCTCCATCCGATCCACCAGATGCCGGAACTAAACACCTAAGCACCGGAAGATTGCATTGCGGGTCACGGCCTCGGTTTTTAACGCTCGACGGTTGAGCAATGCGCATGCCGGGGGGGCAACACGCGCCCGCACAGCGCAGTGTCCTGACTGTCGCCGGCCGGTCCCGATGATCGTCGCGTCGAGACCGAGCTGGCGCTCGAGGCTCGTTCCCACAGCCTGACCAACGATCCGAAGGGAGACGGTGGCGGGGGCCGGCACCAGGACCCGGCCAAGGACAGGATCTGTACGACCAGCGCGCCCCAAGCCAGCCACGACCTCGCGGAGACGGTGCGGTCCGCGAGTTCGGCCGGATGCAACGGTCCTAGAGCCATCCCGTGCGCAAGTCGACAGCGGCTGGTATGGGCCCGGCCTCTCGGGCCGTCCTCAACCGCTCCTCGCGCGTCTGGACGATGTGGACGCCGACGGGGCGTGGATGGGCGGAGCGACACCTCTGCCGAGGCGACATCGATCCGGCGGATCGGTTCCCTCCTGTCCCAGTCAGCCTGGGCGGGTCGAGCGGCGGCCCTGCACGCGCCCGAGACGCCAACATTTCGGGCCACGGTCCCGATTGCAACCAGGGCCGGGTTCGACAATGACCGCAGGCCGGTCGGTCCGGTGTGAGCGATCCAGGCGTCCGCGCTCGACCCGACGGTGCGGGCATGTGTCGACCATCTGCGAGGATGGCGCGCTCCCGGCACACCTGTCCGGTCTCGCTCCGAAAAGGCCGACGCTCGTCGCAGCTCGGGGCGTCCGCGCAGTCGCAACGCTCCGCCTGTCACATCAAGGTCCCGCTCCGGCCACCCGCCTGGTGTCTTCGGTGCGACGGCCAGCTCTCTGCACCTCTGCGACCCGATCTGGGACCGCCGCCGGGTGCGCAGAGGCGCGGACAGCACGCCGAGCCATGGCATCGTCTCACGTCTTAGGACGGATGCTGTAGAGCACAGCGCGACTTGTCCTTGACGGCGCGCCCTGAACCGAGTGTCGCGGATGTCGCATCCGAGAGCGTCGGCACGGGAAAGGGCGGCAAGATCGCAATCGGAGCTGATCCGTTCGCGACGTCTGCTTGGGCGTCAGATGGTTGATCTGTCGGACGTTGCCCCGGGCACCGTCGTGCAGAACTCGAGTGGTTCCGCTTCGTACGTGTGGCCTGCCGATGCGTGCCGAACCCGGGACACGCGCATCGTTGGGCCGCCGAAGCAGTTCTTCGGGCCGGTCCGGTCTGCGGTTCAGAAGAACTCGTATGTGTCGGCGTCGTAGATCTGAGTGAAGACGTCGGCGCGGTCGATCTCAGCGAGCGCCACGGCCTCGACGGTCACACTCGTGTCGAAGGTCAGGCCGTCGCTGTCGGTCCCGGTCCGCGTGATGACCGCGCCATCAGCCGTGTCGGTGAACGTGAAGAGGACGCCATCGATGGTCTGATCGCCGAGGGTTGCGAGCGTGCCGGCGCCGAAGAGATCCTCAAAGCTCTGCCTGACCGGGCTGGGGGGCGCTGCGACCGCGTCGACCGTGGCAAACACCAAGTCGTCGGCGCCGGCAAAATCCGTGATCGTTGCAATCGAGGCCGCGGCGGCCTGGGCCGTGGAGCCCACGACATCCCAAAACCCGTTGTCGAATATGAATGTATCGGCACCCCCGCCGCCCGTCATCGTCGACGTCCCGAACTCAAGCACAAGCACGTCAGCGCCCCCGCCACCGATGAGGACGGAGTTCTGGACGGCCGCTTTCAGGATGTCCTGACCACCACCGCCCATGGCTGTGCTGGTCTCCGCCGAGCCGAGCCCGCCCCGGGTCCCAAACGCAGCCGAGTAATCCTCGAGCTCGATCTTGTCGCTGCCGCCCGCGCCCATGAACCGACCCTGGCCGATGAACTCCTCGCGCAGGCCAAAGCCCTGGATCACGGCGCCGGGCGCTTCGCTGATGTAAACGGGCGGACCCTGTAGGCTGGCTGCTGCCGCCTGGAGGTCGTAGCCGTCATTGAACTGGAGCGGTGTCTGGAACGTGAAGGTGTAGTCGGGCGTCAGAGCACCGGCGTCGAACCGCTCGATCGTCGTGAACCCAAAGAGCGTCTGGGTCAGACCCACGATCTGGCTGCCATCGAGCTGGTTGAAGCGGTTCTCCGTGAAGACCGGCAGACCGAAGAGATCAAAGTCCTGGCTGAAGCTCAGATCCCCCGCGCCGAGACCGAAGACCGTGCCGAATTCCTGCTGGAAGTTGACGTCGTCGTAGAAGACAAACACAGCCATCGGGTCCTCCTGAGGGTTAACGTTGCGGTACCTCGGGATGGTGGTGGGAATGTGGCGCCGCTACTCCTCGACACGGGCGGCGGTCAACACCGCCGTCTGAAGAGTGCCCGGATCTTCGACCAGTTGAAGGCTGCCGGTCAGGGTCACGCGATCGAACTCCGTCACGTCGCGCATTGGCCGCGCCAGCCAGACCTCAAGGGCCGGTGCGTAGCCTGCGGATCCACAAAAGGGGCAATCCTCGGTGTTGCGGACCAGGAGGACCGTGCGCTGCACGGGCTCGGCCGTGACCGGGATGATGTAGCCTGTGATCGTAAAGGGCTTCGCCGCGGCCTCGAGGAGCGGATCCGGGAAGGTCTTGATGACCTGCCAATACCCTTCCTCGTTCTGCTCCTCGTGGAGACCGATCTGGTCGAGCATCCGCCAGGCTTCGCTGCCGAGAATGGGCAGCGGTATGGGGGGCTGCTCTCCAAAAGCTGCGCCCACCACGCAGAGGGCCGCGGTCAAGGTGATCGGTCGCATCTCATCCATCCGTTTACGTCCGTGTATGCGCGCCTTCTCACCGCTCCGCAAGCGAAGGCTCCGCGCCCGTCCCGGGTGTGCGCTACACTTGCCCCATTCGTCGCCGCGCGGCCGCCGGGGCCAACGAGACATTGCCATCACCTTGGCGGGTCCTGCGGATGGCAGATCACTCGAGCATGGCAGCCCTTCTGTGAGAAAGGGACGCTCCGCTGACGACTTGTACTGATTGATGTCCGGTTCAGAGTGACTTAAAGGCGATCAGCATGCATCATGTGTTGAGTGCTGCCAGCGGGTCTAGGGCCCGACTGAGATCAAATTATTTCAAAACAACAGCATACATCACCTTCCTAAATCATCATCTCCTTCGTCGCCGTCAGTCTCAGGTCCGGCCAGTCCCGCTCCACGCGGTCGATGTCCCACTGGAGGCGGGTCATGTAGACCGGGTCGCCGTCGTGATCCTCCGCCAGGTGGCCCTTGTTCGCTTTGGTGAAGTCGTCGACCTTCTGCTTCGGTCCGGAGACCCAGCGGGCGGAAGTGAATTGGGTGGGTTCGAACCGGACCGGGATGCCGTACTCGAGCTCGATCCGAGAGGCGAGGACCTCGAACTGGAGGGCGCCGACGACGCCCACGATCCACCCCGACCCCACCACGGGTTTGAAGAGCTTGGAGGCCCCTTCCTCGGCAAACTGTGTCAGCGCCTTCTCGAGATGTTTGGCCTTCAGTGGATCGGTGGCGCGGACCGATTGCAGAAGCTCCGGCGCGAATGCGGGAATGCCGGTGAACTTCAGCGTCTCGCCCTCGGTCAGTGCGTCGCCGATCCTGAGCTGGCCGTGGTTCGGGATGCCGATGATGTCGCCCGCCCACGCATCCTCGGCGAGCTCCCGGTCGTTGGCCAGAAAGAGCACGGGGTTCGCGATCGCCATCGGTTTCTTGGAGCGCACATGCGTGAGCTTCATGCCCCGCTGAAAGTGGCCCGAGCAGAGGCGGACGAAGGCCACACGATCGCGGTGCTTGGGGTCCATGTTGGCCTGCACCTTGAAGACAAAGCCCGAGACCTTCCGCTCCTCGGGCGAGACTTGGCGGGCATCGGTCGGGCGGATTTGCGGCGGCGGGCCGAAATCGCCGATCCCCCGCATCAGGTCCTGGACGCCGAAAGAGTTGATCGCGGAGCCGAACCAGATCGGCGTGAGCGTTCCGTCGAGGAAGGCTTGCCGGTCAAAGGCAGGCAGAAGCTCCCGCGCCATCTCGACCTCTTCGCGGAGCGTCGCCAGGAGCTCTGGCGGCACATGGGCCTCAATCTTCGGATCGTCGAGACCGTCGATCTGGATGCTCTCGGCCTTTTTGTTCCGATCTGCGCGGTCCATCAGCTCCAGCCGGTCATGGAGGAGGTCATAGGCGCCGAGGAAGTCCCGCCCCATTCCGATCGGCCAGGAGGCGGGGGTCACGTCGATGGCGAGGTTCTCCTGGATCTCGTCGATGATCTCGAAGGTGTCCCGGCTCTCGCGGTCCATCTTGTTGCAGAAGGTCAGGATCGGGAGGTCGCGGAGACGGCAGACCTCAAAGAGCTTCCGCGTCTGGCTCTCGACGCCTTTCGCACCGTCGATGACCATGATGGCCGCATCGACAGCCGTCAGCGTCCGGTAGGTGTCCTCGGAAAAGTCTGAGTGGCCGGGCGTGTCGACGAGGTTGAACCAATAGTCGGCAAACTCAAAACTCATAGCCGAGGCGGAGACCGAGATCCCCCGATCCTTCTCCATCTGCATGAAATCGGAGCGGGAGCGGCGCGCCTCCCCCTTAGCGCGGACCTGGCCGGCCATCTGGATGGCACCGCCGTAGAGCAGGAACTTTTCGGTCAGCGTCGTCTTGCCCGCATCCGGGTGGGAGATGATGGCGAATGTGCGCCGCCGGGCGATCTCCGGCGGCAGCGCGGGGGCGTTGTGAGAGCGGTCGAGCATGCCCGCCCTATACCGCCCTCCTGCTCCCAGGAAAAGCGCCCCTGGCTAGGAGGTGGAGCCCTGGTAGGCCGCAAGCATCTTGACCGCCTTGTTCATCTCGACGAAGAACGCGTCGCTCTCGTCGGCGACCTGCGCGAGCTCTCCGAGCGTCGCGGCACCGCCGCCCGCCAGCGTTGCCACGATCGGTCGGTAGGCCGTCCAGATCGTGTCCGCGACACGAAGCTGACTGGCGATCTCTTCGGTCGGCGGCTTCGGGATCCCGGCGATCGGCAGCCCTTCGATAAAGGCGCGGATCGAGTTGTCGAAGAGCTTCAGGGTCTCCGAGATCTCCATTGTTGTCGCCTCGCGGTCATGGCCGTAGGCCAGAAGACAGACCTCCTTCGAGAGCTTCTGGCTCAGCATCCTCTGGCGCCCATAGACATCGAGGAGGATGCCCTCACTCAGCCCGCCCTGGCCAAACACTTTCGCGTATTTGTGCCGAATCTGGGCCACGAGGTCGTTGGACCGGTTGCGGAGTTCGAGCGTCAGGCCCACAACCTGCGCAAACTCACGCTCGCTGATGCTCACGCCGTCCAACGCACGTTGATAGATGGAACGGAGCGGAAACCACATCAGATCGACGCGTTCCCACGCGACCAGCACATCCTTCGACGCCTCGGGAAAAAGCTCGAGAGTATCGTTGCCCTCGACAAACCCCGTGTGGAACTCATCAAAGGCGGCCATCGCGCTTTGGAGCCGCTCGACCTGGCTCATCGGGTCCACATTCGAGCGCGCAAAGCAAAACGACTTGGCCATCCGCTCCGCCAGCATCCGCTGCCGCCCGGCCAAGTCGATCCGAACTGCAACGGTTTTCGCGTTGATCTCGGTCTCGGCGAAGGCTCTTTGGCCGATCGCCCCCGTGGTTCCAATCAAAGCCCCCAACACAACCGAAAGTAATAGTCGTCTCACAGTGTTCTCCCACACCACTCAAACTGCCTCAATCACCGTCCAAACAGACACTGATTTAAGACATTTGTTTGTCTTTTCAGAGAGCTTCGTCAACGCGATTAAAATTGAGCAGGACTGTGAACGATCATTCCAATTCGGCCCTCTCGCGGGTGAGTGGGTTGACAGGTCGGCCCCGCAAACCCTCTCTGACCTTCTACCGAAGGAGGGCGGAATGGATCTGGGAATTCGCGGGCGCAAGGCCGTTGTGTGCGCAGGGTCGAAAGGCCTTGGGCGCGGCTGTGCCGAGGCGCTGGCCGCAGCAGGTGTCGATCTGGTGATCAATGCGCGGAGCGCCGGTCCGCTCGAGGAAACGGCCGAGGCGATTCGCGCGGCCCACGGCGTGTCGGTGACGACCGTCGCGGCCGACATCGCCACACCGGACGGGCAGTCCGCCGTGATCGAGGCGGGCGCCGGTGCGGACATCCTCGTCAACAATGCAGGCGGTCCGCCCCCCGGCCTCTGGTCGGAGTGGAGCCGGGACGACTTCATCCAAGCGCTCGACGCGAACATGCTCTCCCCGATTGCGATGATCAAAGCGCTCGTGCCGGGCATGATCGACAAAGGCTGGGGGCGGGTGGTCAACATCACCTCCCAATCGGTCAAGGCTCCCATCCCTGTCCTCGGTCTCTCAAACTCCGCCCGGGCCGGCCTGACGGGGTACGTGGCCGGCACCAGCCGGCAGGTCGCGTCCTTCGGCGTGACGATCAATAACCTGCTGCCGGGGATCCACGACACCGACCGGGCGATGTCGCTCGACGGAGCGGTCAGCCGGAACGAGAACATCAGCATCGAGGATGCGCGCGCCAAGCGCGAGGCGACGATCCCAGCGCGCCGCTACGGCACATCGGCGGAGTTCGGTGCCATGTGCGCCTTTCTCTGCTCCACCCATGCCGGGTTCGTCGTCGGCCAGAACATCCTGCTCGATGGAGGCGGCACCAACTTCACGATCTGAGGACACAGCGAGCACCGGCCGCACCTGCGACGGCGTGCCTTGCGTCGGCGCCGCCCGTTCCTGTGCAGAGCCAGCCACACCGTCCGTGGATCGCGGCAGATTCTGCGCGTGGCGCTGAGTTTCGGGCCGCTTGTCCTTGGTGTGGCCATATTTCTAGGCTCGATCATGCTCGCGCGCCCGAACGATGGCCGATGAACAGATCGACAGGGTCCCATGAGCCTGCGCGATCTTTGAGCGCGTTCTGGCAGGCGGAGCAGCACGCATGTGCTGGCGCGTTGCGACGGGGAGGAGTGGGCGACATGCTGTCCTGTGCACTTGAGACCTGGTCACCGGGCATCGGGGATCCGACGATATGGGGATGGCTGACGGTGGCGCTCTACCTCGTCACGGCGGTCAGTGCTTTTTCTGCATCACGCGCGCCTTTTCGAGTGCGTCCTGGCGTCGGGCGCGAGCGCCTGTTCTGGAGTGGCATTGCCCTCGTCATGCTCTTTCTCGCGGCCAACAAGCAGCTCGACTTGCAGTCTTTCATGACCGCCTACGGTCGATGCACCGCGGTTGCCCAGGGTTGGTACGATGACCGGCGGAGCGTTCAGCTTATCTTCATTATGACCTTGTTGACGTGGTCCGCCATCGCCGCGCTCGGTCTGATCGTCCTTCTTTGGGGGCGCCTCGGCCGGCTCTGGCCCGCGGCGCTCGGACTTGTGGTCGTGATGGGCTTTGTTGCGATCCGTGCCGTCGGGTTTCATGGCACGGACGTGTTGATCAACCTCACAATCAGCGGCGTTCCCGTGAACCTCTTCCTTGAGGCGATCGGACCGCTCCTCATCACCTCGAATGCGCGAGCAGTGCGCCGGACGGCCGTGCGAACGGCACCGCTCGGCGTTTTGGAGTGATCTTGCGCCCTGGCGGAGCGGTTGCTACGTGAGTTCTTGACCTCAACAGTCGGGAAGCCAATGCGTGCGCCGGACCCGCGTCTCGAACTCATTGATGTTGTTTGTCAGTTCGCGGGGTTGGCCGCCATCGATGGCGTGTCTCTGACGCTTGAGGCCGGACAGGTGACGTGCCTGCTCGGGCCATCCGGATGCGGCAAATCGACAACCCTGCGGGTCGCAGCGGGGGTGGAGCGTCCGAACCGGGGCGAAGTGCGGATAGACGGCCGGACGGTCGACGGGCACGGGGCCCATGTGCCGCCCGAGGAGCGCGGCGTCGGCATGATGTTTCAGGACTTCGCGCTCTTCCCGCATCTCACGGCCGCCGCCAATGTCGGCTTTGGCTTGAAGAGGCGGGGTGTCGACCGCGCCGCGCGTGTCACTGACCTGCTCACGCGCGTTGGTCTCGACGACAAGGCGCAACGCTACCCGCATGAGCTCTCCGGTGGGGAGCAGCAACGCGTGGCCCTCGCTCGCGCGCTCGCCCCCCGCCCGGCGATTGTGCTGATGGACGAGCCGTTTTCAGGCCTCGACAATCGCCTGCGCGACGCGGTGCGCGACGACACGCTCGACGTCTTGAAGGAGGAGGGCGCGGCCGTGCTGCTCGTCACGCACGAGCCCAACGAAGCGATGCGGATGGCCGACCAAATCGCATTGATGCGCAAGGGCAAAATCGTCCAGCAAGGCGCGCCCTACAGCGTATACACCACCCCTATCGACCGCGAGGCGGCGGCCTTCTTTTCCGACATCAACGTGATCTCGGGTGTCGTCAAGAACGCAGCGACCGACACGCCCTTCGGTGTCTTTCTCTGTCCGAACATGGAGGACGGCGCAGAGGTCGACATCATCATCCGCCCCCAGCATCTGAAGCTCGACTTCGACCGAAGCGGCAAAGGACCGCTGCCCACACCGTCCGATGGAGTGCCGGCCCGGGGGTGTGTCTTCCGGGCCCGGTATGTCGGCCATGAGAGCCTGGTGGACGTGCGGATGGACCACGATGGGTCTGTCCTAAAGGCCACGTTACCCGGGGTCTTTTTGCCGCCATCCGGAACGCCCCTCTGGCTCTCTCTCCCACGCGATCGGTGTCTGATCTTTCCAGGTTACCGATCGACATCTCGAAGGTGAGGATGTGCCGTGTGCCCGCCGAAGGAACAGTGCCGCTATGCTCTTGAGCCTCGTCATTGCGTGGTCTGGTCCGTCCACAAGATGCCGAGCAGGGTCGACATCCGAAGGAGCGCGCGGCGGCCGCCCAATCGCTGAGCCGCCCCTATGATCCTGCGGCCAAACTTGCGCGCGTTGGACCGGAGGAGCGAGCGGCGGCCGCGCGAGACGACCTCGCATGGGACCCCTGTCCGTCGTCATGAGCAAGGGCTACGCCTAAGTTCTGTCAGGCGGTTGCACAGCCTGACCGCAGGTGAAGGGCGGTCCATGACGGCCGCTGGCGTAGAGTGAGCGGGCCCGAGATTGTGATCCTCACCGGTGCGGGGGTGTCTGCCGAGAGTGGTCTCGGCACGTTTCGCGACACCGACGGGATCTGGGCCAAGTTCGACCCGCGAGATCTGGCAACGCCGGAGGCCTTTGAGCGGGATCCCGACCGCGTGCTGGCGTTCTACAACGAGCGTCGGCGACAGGCGGCGCAGGCGGAGCCGAACGACGCTCACCTTGCGCTTGGGCAGCTGGATCGGGCGCTTGGCGAGAGACTCCTCCTCGCAACGCAGAACGTCGATGATTTGCACGAGCGCGGGGGGGCTCGGGCGCTTCATATGCATGGCAGCCTCTTTGTCGCGAGCTGTGCGGCCTGCGGAACGCGGCGGAACTGGTCCGATGACATCACAGCCGCGATGGCGTGTCCTGGCTGCGATGCGCGCCGCCTCCGCCCCGATGTGGTCTGGTTCGGCGAGATGCCGCAGGGTCTCGACGCGATCTACGAAGCACTCGAAGGGTGCCGGATCTTCGCTTCGATCGGCACCAGCGGCGAGGTGCAACCCGCTGCAAGCTTTGTGCTTTTTGCGCTCGCGGCGGGGGCCGACTGCTATGACATCAACATCGAGGCCGCGTATGGGCGCGGCTTCACCCATCACCTGATCGGCCCCGCGACCGAGCAAGTTCCGCGCTGGGTCGACCAGATCCTGGCGGAGGTCTAAATTCACCGCTTGGACGCTTTGGCCTTTTCGCGCCCGGGTGAAGACAATACATTCCGTCAAGGCGCACGGGTGACCCGCGCGCAAGAACGTGGGGAGTGAACCATGCTCAACAACATCGGCCCCGCTGGCCTGCTGCTGATCGCCGTCGTCGTGCTTGTGCTCTTCGGGCGCGGCAAGATTGCCTCGTTGATGGGCGAGGTGGGCAAGGGCATCACCAGCTTCAAAAAGGGCCTGAACGAGGGCAAGGCGGAGCTTGAGGCCGCCGAGAAAACCGAAGCTGCGCGCGATATCACGCCCGAGAAGGACAAGGTCTAGACCTTGTTCGACCTCGGCGCGCTCGAGCTTCTGATCATCGGGATCACCGCCCTCATCGTCGTCGGGCCGAAAGACCTGCCGGGCATGTTCCGCACTGTGGGCCGCTTTATGGGCAAGGCGCGCTCGATGGCGCGTGAGTTTCAGCGATCCATGGAAGAAGCTGCCGACGAGGCGGGGGTGAACGAGGCCACCAAAAGCCTCCGCGACGCGACGCGCGGCATCGACACTGTGAGAAACCCGATCAAGTCGGCCGCGCGCTCGGCCAAATCCTACTCAAAAAGCGTGGTTGAGGATAACCCGGCGCCGTCCGAGCCGCCGAAGCAGGATCCGAAGGCCGAAAATGGCTGAGCGCGACGACGAGATCGACGACACCGCCGCGCCGTTGATCGAACATCTGGCGGAGCTGCGCACCCGCCTCATCCGCTCGATCGTGGCGTTCCTGATTGCCATGGTGCTCTGCTTCACGCTGGCGCCGCGGATTCTCGACTTTCTGGTTGTGCCGATCGAGAGCAGCCTGCGCGCCCTCGGCGACCCGGATCCGAAAATGATCTACACAGCGCCGCAGGAATACTTTTTCACGCTGATCCGGATCTCGATGGTCTTCGGCCTCGCCGTCTCATTCCCGGTCATTGCGCATCAGCTCTGGCGGTTCGTTGCGCCCGGCCTTTACCGCAGTGAGAAGAACGCCTTTCTGCCCTTCCTGATTGCGTCACCCGTTCTCTTCCTCCTTGGGGCGTCTTTTGCCCATTTTGTCGTGACGCCCCTCGCGATGCGGTTCTTCCTGGGCTTCGCTGACGCCACAAGCCTCTTTTCCGGCCTCATCACAGGCGTAAGCGAGGGGGTGGAGGGCGTGGCCCCCCCGCCCCCCGATCGCGGCATCGACGTCGTCTTCACCGGTAAGGTCAATGAGAGCCTAGACATCACGCTCAAGTTCATTGTGGCCTTCGGTCTTTGCTTCCAATTGCCGGTCCTTCTGACGCTGATGGGCAAGGCGGAGCTGGTCTCGGCGGAAGGTCTCAAGGCCACGCGAAAATACGCCGTTGTCGGCATCCTGACGCTCGCCGCGGTCGTCACGCCGCCGGATGTGATCACGCAGATCATCCTTTTTGTGGTCGTTTACGCGCTCTACGAGGTGTCGATCCAGCTCGTCGCCTGGGTCGAACGGGCGCGCGAGGCGCGGCTCCGGGCCGAAGGGTACTACGACGACGAGGAGGCGGAGCGCCCGCAGTGATGCAGACAAAGCTCCTCGCGCGGATTGCCGCAGCGATGGATAGGATCAGTCCACCTCCGATCAGCCATATCGACCTCCGCGGGGCCGCCTTTGTCTGGCAGACCGAGCCGGATCGACTGGAGGCTGTGGCATCTGTCAATCGCGTGGACATCCGTCTGCTCGTCGGCATCGATCGCGCCCGCGACACGCTCCTCCAAAACACACGGCAGTTTGCGGACGGATATCCTGCGAACAACGTCCTCTTGTGGGGCGCGCGGGGGATGGGAAAGTCGAGCCTCGTCAAGGCGGCCCACGCGGCCGTTGCAACGGAGGTTGCGGGCTTGAAGCTTGTCGAGATCCAGCGCGAGGATCTGCCCTCGATCGGGCGTTTGCTCGGTCTTCTGCGAGACGCAGAGGGGCGGTTTCTGCTCTTCTGCGACGATCTTTCCTTTGAGAAGGACGACGCCCATTACAAGTCGCTGAAAGCGCTTCTCGATGGCGGCATCGAAGGACGGCCCGAAAATGTAATCCTCTACGCCACATCGAACCGGCGGCACCTGATGCCGCGCGACATGATCGAGAAAAAGCGGGGGAGTGCGGTCAGCCCGTCCGAAGCGGTGGAGGAGAAAGTGTCGCTCTCCGACCGGTTCGGCCTTTGGCTCGGGTTCCATCCGTGTTCCCAAGACCAGTATCTTGAGATGGTGCGGCGCTATTGCGCGGCCTACGGGATCGACATCGCGCCCGAAGCGCTAAGAGGGGAAGCGATTGCGTGGCAGCAGGGGCGCGGAAGCCGCTCGGGCCGGGTGGCCTGGCAGTTCGTGACCGACCTCGCCGGGCGCCGCGGCATCACACTGCCTGCAGCGCCGCCCTTGCTCAGTCCTGACTGATGTGTGCCTCCGGCATCTGCTGGGGCTGGTCTGCGTCCGCACCGAAGATCAGGGTCATCCCCCAGACCAGGGCGCCCACGACAAGCGCGCCGATTTGGCGAGCTTCCGGGCTCTCAACGCAATCGGCCCGACCATTGAAACTCCGCATACCGGTCTCCTCTTAACGACCTCGTTACCTATCGGCATGGGTGCATCAAAGAGGTTAAGCGAACCCTAAGCCTCAGGCTCAAAACCTGACTGGCAAAAGGGTGGTCTGTCTGTATGTTGTTCCGTTTGGGCGCGGGTCATCTCAGCATCCGTTACGGAGGCGCTGGGAGCGCGGGTTCATTCATTGCTTGAAGACGGTTTCAATGGCACGCGGCCTCCTGCGCTTGACGCTGTTGCTCTCGACCAGGGCGGGCCAGCGACATGCCACCCGGCTGCGACCAGGCCGGAGCCGCACCTCCAAGACGCCCTCGTGGCAAGGCTTTGATCCGGATTTCTGGTGTCCGATAGAAAGGATGGATCCGCACAGGGAGATGACCGCGTCTATACCGGCGGAGGCGACAGTCGATCCCGCGCACGTTCGTTTTCTACACAAACAACCTAGGAAGATCTGAAGAGACCTCAGTGGGGCGCGGTGCTGGCGAAGACTGGTCACGATTGATCGCAAGAAACAGGAGCGGTGGATGGCGACACCTTCGCCACTCATGGCTCTAGGGTCAGGACCCATTGATTGGGTCTCAGACTTCTGATTCAGTGCTCGAAAACGAGCGGTGACATGAGCAACCTTTTCTGGCTGACGAACGCGCAGATGGCGCGTCTTGAGCCCTACTTCCCAAAGTCCCACGGCA
>JBCCWM010000092.1:0-13193 GCA_039193505.1 Pseudomonadota bacterium
CTGTCAGTGCGCATCCCCACGCTTAGAGATCGGAGGCGTCCGGTGGCACGACTGACAAGCGGGTTTTGGGTCCAGGCCTATCTGGCGCGCCTCTCCGCGGCCGCGATCCCGGCCTATGTGCAGCGCCGCGGCGATGGAACGTCCGGGGCGGTTGTGGTCAAACTCGCGACGCTCGACGGGCAGGCGCAGGCCTATCAGCGGACCTTGGGTGTCGATGGCGCGCGGCACTGGACGGTCTTCTCCGAAGGCGGCGAGGCCGATGTGGATGCCGCAATTGCGCGGCAGCACCGGGTGGACCCCGATCTCTGGGTGATCGAAGTCGAGGACCGCGCGGGCCGTCACTTTCTGGCCGAGGAGGGGCTCTCGGATTGAGCCGTTAACCGTTCCTCAAGTCTTCTTTCGGATAGCTGCGAGTGGGGGAAGGCTGTGGGCATGAACGAGACACACTACGTAAGCTTGCCGATCGGGTTGATCGATGCAGTATCCGAAGCCCATGACCAGGGTGACGTGCTGGACGTTGCGGCGCGTTGGATGCCGCGTATCTTGGATGTGACGCGGGGCAGCATTGCCGTTTTCGAAGACGACCTTCTGCGCATCGTGAGCTTTGGGAAGAAGGACGTTGAGGAGGGCTTTGCCTTTGAAGCCCAGGGCAAACTGGCTGAGCGCGCGGTCGATGAGCGCCGGGCCCAGATCTCGCACAACCTTGCGGCCGATCCCTGTCCGGTGCACATCAGGCTTGCGGGGATGGGTCTCCGCAGTCTCCTGATCTCACCGCTGCTGACCGGCGCCGACTGCCTCGGCACGCTCCACGCGATGCACAGCGAGCCGAACCATTTCACCTCCAAAGATGCTCAAATGCTCAACGCCATCGCGCGTTGGATCGCCTCTCACTTGCGGATGCAGAGCCAAGTTGAGCGGTTGCGGGTGCAAGGGCTCACCGATCCGCTGACATCCATTCCGAACCGGCGCGCGTTCATTGAGGCTGCCCAGGCACAACTGAAGGGATTGAGCGAGGGGATGCGGAAGCCGGGCGCGCTGCTCCTTCTCGATTTCGATCACTTCAAATCTGTGAACGACCGATTTGGTCATGCCGCGGGGGATGCCGTCCTGATCACGATGGCGGATCGAATGGCGGCTGAGCTGGCGCCGGGCGACATTCTGGCGCGTGTCGGCGGGGAGGAATTCGCGCTTCTCGCGGCCGAACTTGGGCCGAACAAGGCGATGGCGCTGGCCGAGGCGATCCGCGCCCGCGTCGCCTCCTATCCAATCATCCATGAGAAAAACGAGATCCCCTGCACAGTCAGCATCGGCATGACCTGCCTGAGCCCGTCGGATCGGACCATAGACGCGGCTCTCGCGCGGGCGGATCGGGCGCTTTATGCCGCGAAAGCGGCCGGGCGGAACCGCGTTGTCGCCGAACTCGATGGCTGTCAGGAGGCGACCGCCCGCATCGCCTCGACCGACGCCGAATCTGCGCGGAGACGGACGTTCCGCGCGTCATAGGGGCTGTCGACCGTGACCTCCGCTGGCCAGAGCTTGCCTTGCATCCGCACCTCGAGCCGGGTGCCGGGCACCGCCAGCTCCGGCTTGACGTAGCCCATCCCAATCGAGCGCGAAAACGCCGCTGAATATCCGCCTGAGGTGAGGCGGCCGACCCGCTCCCCCTGGGCATAGAGAGCCTCGCGCCCCCAGGGGTCCGCGTCCGCCGGGCCGTCCACCATCACTGTCACGCAGCGGGAGCGGATGCCGATCTTTTCCATCGCCGCCTTGCCGTTGAAGTCCTTGGTGAGGTCGACGAAGCGGTCGAGCCCGGCTTCGAGTGGGGTTGCGTCGCGCCCGAGCTCCGTGCCGAAGGCGCGGTAGCTCTTCTCCTGGCGGAGCCAGTTTTGAGCCCGGGCGCCGACGAGCTTCAGGCCGTGGGCTTCGCCTGCCTCCATCAGCCGGTCGAACAGGTAGGTCTGCATCTCCATCGGATGGTGCAGCTCCCATCCGAGCTCGCCCGTGTAGGCCACCCGCACGGCCTTCACGGGGCACATGCCAAGCTCGATGTCCCGCACAGAGAGCCAAGGGAAGCGCTTGTTGGAGAGCGCCGTCTCCGGATCCGGGTCGCGGATCAGGGCGGCCAGCACATCGCGCGAGCGGGGTCCGGCGAGCGCGAACACCCCCCATTGGGTCGTCACGTCCTGCTCGTTGATCCGCCCGGTCTCAGCCTCTGCGTCGGCGATGGCCTTGTAGAGAAAGTCCTCGTCATAGGCGTGCCAGGCGCCAGCGGACACGAGGTAATAGTCATTCTCGCCCTCGCGCACGATTGTGTACTCGGTGCGCACCGTCCCGGCGTCGGTCAGCGCGTAGGTCAGGTTGATCCGGCCCGGCCGGGGCAGTTTGTTGCAGGTGAAGCGATCGAGGAAAGCCGTGGCACCCGGCCCCGTGATCCGGTGCTTGGCAAAGGCAGTGGCGTCGATCAACCCGACGCCGTCGCGGATCGCGCTGGCCTCGTCGACCGCATACGCCCACCAGTCGCCGCGACGGAAGCTGCGGGCGTCATGGTCGAAGCTCTCGGCCGCGTTCGTCGGCCCGAAATAGTTCGGCCGCTCCCACCCGTTGACCTGGCCGAACTGGGCGCCGGCGGCCTTCATTCGGTCGTAGCAGGGTGCCGTACGGAGGGGGCGGCAGGCCTCCCGCTCCTCGTCCGGGTGGTGGAGGACGTAGACGTGGGCGTAGCACTCCTCGTTCTTTCGCGCCGCGTACTCCGTCGTCATCCACGGGCCGTAGCGCTTTGGGTCGAGCGAGGCCATGTCGATCTCCGCCTCGCCCTCGACCATCATCTGCGCGAGGTAGTGCCCCGTGCCGCCCGCGGCCGTGATCCCGAACGAAAACCCCTCGGCGAGCCACATGTTCCGCAGCCCCGGCGCCGGTCCCACCAGCGGATTGCCGTCGGGCGTGTAGCAGATTGGGCCATTGTAGTCGTCCTTGAGACCGACCGACTCCGAGGACGGGATGCGGTGGATGAAGGACATGTACTCCTCCTCGATCCGCTCGAGGTCGAGGGGGAAGAGATCCGCGCGGAAGCCCGCCGGCACTTCGTGGAGGAAGCGCGCGGGCGCCCCCTGCTCATAGGGGCCGAGGATCCAGCCGCCCCGCTCTTCGCGCACATACCACTTGGCGTCTGCATCCCGGAGAACCGGGTGCTCGGGATTGTCGCCGCGCCAGGCGGTGAGGGCGGGATCGGGCTCGGTCACGATGTACTGATGCTCGACCGGGATCGCCGGGATCTTGAGGCCGAGGAGGCGCGCGGTCCGCTGCGCGTGGTTGCCGGTCGCGGTGACGACATGTTCGGCCTCGATCTCGAAGACCTCGTCGGACGCCACCAGATTGCCGCCCCGCTCCACCATCCGCCGGCCGGTGATCACCCAGGCCTCGCCGGTCCAGCGGTAGCCGTCGACCTGCGTCTTCCGGTGGATCTCCACGCCCCGCTGGCGGGCGCCTTTGGCCATCGCCTGAGTGACATCGGCCGGATTGATGTAGCCGTCGGTCGGATGGTAGATCGCGCCCTTCAGATCCTCGGTGCGCACCAGCGGCCAGCGGTCCTTGATCTCGGCGGGGGTCATCCACTCGCACGGGATCCCCACCGTTTCCGCTGTCGAGGCGTAGAGCGCATACTCGTCCATCCGCTCCTGGGTCTGTGCCATCCGGAGGTTGCCGACGACGAAGAACCCGGGGTTGAGGCCGGTCTCCTCCTCGAGCGTCTTGTAGAATTTGACGGAGTAGTCGTGGATGTGGCTCGTCGCGTAGCTCATGTTGAAGAGCGGAAGGAGGCCAGCGGCATGCCAGGTGGAGCCCGAGGTCAGCTCGTCCCGCTCCAGAAGGATCACGTCCTCCCAGCCGGCTTTTGCGAGGTGATAGGCGATGGCGGTGCCGACGGCCCCGCCACCCACGACAGCGGCTTTGACATGCTTCTTCATCGTCTGTCCTCCTCCTGGCCCTTCCGCAATACCGCTCGAACCGGGCGCTCCGGCCTACCGCGCCGACGGATTGGGGCGCATTTCCGACAGTGCGCGCGGGCGTCACATGACGGAGAGATGACTTGAAGTCGCGGCACAATCGTTAGACGGTCCTAACCTTGCCCCCCGGAGGATTCGATGACTGACACGCTGCTCGCGACTTGGACCACGCCGTTTGAGCTGCCGCCCTTTGCCGAAATTGCGGATGAGGACTTCGAGCCGGCCATCGAAACTGCCATGGCGGAGGCGAAGTCCCGCATCGCCGAGATCGCAGACAGCGGCGAGGCCGCGAGTTTCGAGAACACGATTGCCGCGCTTGAACGCGCGGACCGGACGCTCGGCCGGGTTGGCGCGGTGTTCTGGAACCGCGTCTCGACCGACAGCACAGAGCCCCTTCGCGCGGCGCAGCTCCGCCTTGCACCGAAATTCGCCGCCCACCGGACCGAAATCACGATGAACACCGCGCTCTTCGCGCGGATCGATGCGGTTCATGCCGCCCGCGAGACCCTCGGCGCGGAGGAACGCCGGGTCACCGAGCTCTACCACCGGGACTTTGTGCGGGCCGGGGCCAAGCTGACCGGCGAGGATCGGGCCAAGTACGCCGAAGTCGCGGGGAGGCTGGCGGAGCTCGGCACGCAGTTCGGGCAGAACATCCTCGCCGATGAGCGGGAGTGGGCGATGGATCTCGCACCCGACGATCTGGAGGGGCTGCCGGATTTTGTCGTCTCCTCCGCCGCCGCGGCGGCCAAGGAGCGGGGGCGCGACGGGCATGTCATCACGCTCTCCCGGTCGCTGATCGTGCCGTTCCTGCAGTTCTCGCCCCGCCGCGATCTCCGGCAAAAGGCCTATGAGGCCTGGGTCACCCGCGGTGCAAATGGGGGCGAGACGGACAACATCGCGATTGTGACTGAGACTCTGGCCCTCCGAGAGACGCGTGCGCGCCTTCTCGGGTATGAGGACTTCGCGCATTTCAAGCTTGCGCCCGAAATGGCCAAGACGCCTGAGGCCGTGCGCCGGCTTCTGATGCAAGTGTGGGCCCCCGCCCGCGCCAAAGCGATGGCAGACGCCCAACACTTGCAGGACATGATGGCCGAAGACGGCATCAACGACACCCTCGAGGCCTGGGACTGGCGCTACTACGCCGCGCGCCGCCAGAAGACCGAGCATGCCCTCGATGAGGCGGAGCTGAAGCCATACCTGCAGCTCGACAACATCCTTGCCGCCGCCTTCGATGTGGCCGGACGCCTCTTCGACCTCAGCTTCACGCCGGTCGACGTCCCGCTGCCGCACCCCGAGGCCCAAGCCTTTGAGGTCAAGAAGGGCGACCGGCACATGGGTGTCTTCATCGGCGACTATTTCAACCGACCCGGCAAGAACTCGGGCGCCTGGTGTTCGGGCTTCCGCCGTCAGTCGCGCTTCGACGGCGATGTCCGTCCGGTCGTCATCAATGTGTGCAACTTCGCGAAACCTGCGCCGGGGGAGCCCGCGCTCCTGACCTTCGACGATGCGCGCACGCTCTTCCACGAGATGGGGCACGCGCTCCACGGCCTCCTGTCCGATGTCGCCTATCCTCGGATCTCGGGCACGGCGGTTGCGCGCGACTTTGTCGAGCTGCCGAGCCAGCTCTACGAGCATTGGCTCTCGGTGCCGGAGATCCTGACGGCCCATGCCCGCCACGCCGTCACCGGCGAGGCCATGCCCGACGACCTGCTGGCCCGGCTGCGATCGGCAGAGAACGCCGATCAGGGGTTTGCCACGGTCGAATACACCGCCTCCGCCCTTGTCGATCTGGAGCTGCACACCGGACCCGCGACGCCCGACCCAATGGCCCGCCAGACCGAGATCCTGGCTGAGATCGGCATGCCCCACGCCATCCGCATGCGCCACGCGACGCCGCATTTCGCGCATGTCTTCGCAGGGGACGGGTATTCCAGCGGGTACTACTCCTACCTTTGGTCCGAAGTCATGGATGCGGACGCCTTTGCGGCCTTCGAGGAAGCGGGCGATCCGTTCGATGCATCCTTGGCTGAGCTCCTGGAGACGCATGTCTATTCTGCCGGTGGGCGGGCTGAGGCCGACGCGCTTTACCGCGCGTTCCGCGGTGCGCTGCCCGATGCCGCCGCAATGCTCAAAGGGCGCGGCTTCGAGGCTGCATGACATCCACCCAATAGGTGTGAGGAAATCCAAGCGTTTCAGCACATCTCATGAGAGATCGGGTACACTACTCGCGCAGTGTGGCGAATTGTAACGATCGCTACTGTGATAAATTTAAAACTATTATACGGATGGACTTGTCGATGACAAATCCCATCTGTATATGCGTGATGCAGGTAGGTATTGAATGTCCGGTGAAGTGGGCAAACCCAGCGTGCCGGCTGTTCCATATCTGAGTGTATTCGAACTGGAGAATAAAATGGCTGAGGACGCAGCTGTCGAAAAGAGCGAGTTGCTTGCGTTGGCATCGGACATCGTTGCCTCTTACGTGGGCAACAACACTGTTCAGCCGGATCAGGTCTCGGACATGCTGCGGTCTGTCTACGGGACGATGACAACGCTGACAGAAGAGAAAGAAGAGGAGCAGACGGAGCTTATCCCGGCTGTTCCGATCAAGAAGTCGGTGACGAACGACTACATCATCTGTCTCGAGGACGGCAAACAGCTCAAGATGCTGAAGCGGCATCTGAAGACCGCATACAACATGACGCCCGAGGATTACCGCGAGAAGTGGGGTCTCAAGCCCGACTATCCGATGGTTGCGCCCTCCTACGCGCAAAAGCGTCAGGAGCTCGCCAAAAAGATCGGCCTGGGGCGCAAGCCGCGCACGACCACCACGTCGAGCCGGTCGAAGTCCAAGTAAACGCGTTGCAGTAAGGGCGCACCGCGCCTAAAACGGCACGACCGGGGCCAGGGTGGCCCCGGTGTCGTTTGGAGGCGGCGGATGGCGGACGACACCCCCAAAAAGCTCTTTATCAAGACCTATGGCTGTCAGATGAACGTCTATGACAGCGAGCGGATGATGGGCGCTTTGAGCACGAGCGGGTATCGGGAGGTGGCGCGCCCCGAGGATGCGGACCTAATCCTCCTCAACACCTGCCACATCCGGGAGCGCGCGGCCGAGAAGGTCTACTCCGAACTCGGCCGGCTGAAGCCCCTCAAGGCGGATAAGCCTGATCTCAAGATTGGCGTGACCGGCTGTGTCGCCCAGGCCGAAGGCGCCGAAATCGTGCGCCGCCAACCGTTGGTCGACCTCGTCGTCGGCCCGCAGGCCTACCATCGGCTCCCCGAGATGACGGCTCGAATTGCCGATGGCGGACGGGCGATCGACACCGATTTTCCGGATGAGGACAAGTTCGACCACCTGCCTCAGCCCCAGAAGGCGCGCCGCGGGCCAACGGCCTTTCTGACGGTGCAGGAGGGCTGCGACAAGTTCTGTGCCTTCTGCGTCGTGCCCTACACGCGAGGGGCCGAGGTGTCGCGTCCGCCCGCACGCATTCTCGCGGAGGCACGAGATCTCGTGGCGCGCGGCGTGGTTGAGATCACGCTTCTCGGGCAGAACGTGAATGCATATGCGGCGGAGGGATGGAGCCTCGCGCGCGTGATCCGTACATTGGCTGAGATCGACGGGCTGGCGCGGATCAGGTTCACGACCTCGCACCCCCGCGACATGACCGACGAGCTGATCGCCGCCCATGGCGAGGTCGAGAAGCTGATGCCCTACCTCCACTTGCCAGTGCAGTCGGGCTCCGACCGTGTGCTGAAGGCAATGAACCGGGGGCACGGCGCGGCGGAGTATCTTCGGATCCTGGAGAGGATGCGCGCCGCCCGCCCGGACATCGCGCTCTCAGGGGACTTCATTGTGGGCTTCCCCGGCGAGACGGAGGAGGATTTCGAGGCAACGCTCGCCCTTTGCGAGGAGGTGCGCTATGCGCAGGCCTTTTCGTTTAAGTACTCCGCCCGCCCGGGGACACCGGCGGCGCGGCGAGAGGACGTTGCGGAGGCGGTGAAGGCCGAGCGTCTCGCGCGGCTCCAGGATGTGCTCACTCGTCACCAGCGGGCGTTCCAAGCGTCGCAGGTCGGGCGAACCTTGCCCGTGCTCTTCGAGAAGCCGGGGCGGGAGCAGGGCCAGCTCACGGGCCGGTCCCCCTATCTGATGGCGGTGCATTGCGAGGTGGATCCGGCGGCGATGGGGCAGATCCTGCCGGTTGAGATCGTCTCCAAAGGCTCAAACTCTTTGGCGGGCGTTGTCGCGACCGCCGCTGCCTGATCAGCTCGCCGTTCGGTTCCGCCGCCAAATGTCGTAGTTGAGCGCGGCCGCGTAGCTCACCCAGACCACGTAGGGCAGAAGCAGCAGACCCGCCACTTGGTCTGCCTGGAAGAAGAGGATCGTCGTGCCCACGACGGAGAGCCAGAGTGGGCCGATTGCGGCCAGCGCGCCGCCGATCCGCTGGAGGCCGAAGAAGACCGGCGACCAGAGCCCGTTGAGCGCGATCTGGCAGGCCCAGAGCGCAAGCGCCGGCCCCGGCGACGGTGTGAAGGCCACGCGCCAGGCCGCATAGACCATAGCGATGTAAAGCGCGGTCCAGGCCAGCGGGAAGAGCCAGTTGGGCGGTGTCCAGCGTGGCTTTGAGAGGGCATCGTACCACTTGCCCGGGGGGAACATCGCGCCGGTGGAGGCTGCGGCCGCGGCTGCCCCGATGAAGCCCAACGCCGTGACAATCTCTAGCACGCGTCGCTTCCCTCAAGTGTGGCACGGCGGTGGGCTTCGAGTTGGAGAAAGAGATCGCCGATCCAGGCGCCGGTGATCCCCTCGTCACGCGCAGGCGCGGCGGCGGCGTCCACGAGAAACGCGGTCTCGGGCAAGGGCGGCGCAAGACGAGCGGCCGCGCGCGGCGTTGCGACTGTGAGGGCGGCAGAGCCAAGCGCCTCGCCCGCAAGCCGGAGCTTGGTCCAGCCGCCGGTGTGCGCCCGGTGCGTGATGCTGTCATGGTCGGCGCGCGCAACTTCGGTGCCGATGGCCGCATAGATGAGGCGTGCGGCGAAAATCGCTGGCCGGCAGGCGAGTGGCAGATCCGCGATCCCGGTCTCCGCCCGATGATACAGACGGCGCGCCTCCGCGAGCAGGCGATGCACCACCTGGGCGAGCGGTCGGGAGTGGCACGGCTCAGCCAGGAAGGTGTCCGGGTCGAGGCCTTGGTCCCGCATCCAGGCAAGGGGCAGATAGATCCGCCCCGCCCGCGCGTCCTCGCCCACGTCGCGCGCAATGTTGGTGAGTTGCATGGCAACCCCGAGATCGCAGGCGCGTGCGAGGGCGTGCGGATCGCGCACGCCCATCAGCACGGTCATCATCGCACCGACGGTCGCGGCCACGCGGGCACTGTAGGCGCGGACATCGGAGAGGGTCTCGTATCGCCGCTCCTCTGCGTCCCAGGCAAAGCCCTCGATCAGGGCCTCGGGCAGGGCGCGCGGCATGCCGTGATCCTCCACCATTCGGGCGAAGGCTCGGTCTGCGGGCGTGTCGACCGGGCGGCCCGCATAGGCGGCATCCAACCTCTCGGCGAGGCGCTCAACGGCGGTGTATTTGTCCTGGCCGAGATCGACGGCATCATCGGCGAGGCGGCAGAAAGCATAGAGCGCGAGTGCAGGGGCCCTCACATGGGACGGCAGGAGGCGGGAGGCCGCGTGAAAGCTCTTTGAGCCGTGGCGGATCGCCACCGCACAGGCTTCGAGATCCGGGTCGCTCATTCTGCGGCCATCTCCATCACCGGGGGCGCCGCGGCTGGGGGCACCAGCTTGTCGAGCACTTCGGCCGATGAGACCACACCGGGAAGACCCGCGCCGGGATGCGATCCCGCACCGACAAGATAGAGCCCGGCGACCTCCTCCGAGCGGTTGTGGGGGCGGAACCAGGCCGATTGCAAGATCCGAGGCTCGATCGAAAAGCCCGCGCCGTAGGGGGAGCGGTAGCGCGCCTTGAAGTCCTCCGGCGTCATCACATGGGTCTCCGTGATGCGATCTCGCAGGCCCGGGATCGCATCGCGCTCCAGCATGTCTTTCATACGCTCGAGGAATGGGGCGGCCTCCGCCGACCAGTCGATCGGCACGCGGAAGCCGAGATGCGGCACGGGCGCAAGCGCGTACCAGCTGTCACAGCCTGCGGGGGCTGCCGTTGGGTCGGAGACTGACGGGCGGTGGAGGTAAATCGACATGTCCTCCGCGAGGCGCCCCTTGCGGAAAATGTCGGTGACGAGACCGCGGTAGCGGGGGCCGTTCAGGATCGTGTGATGGCCGATGTCGGACCACATCTCGGTCGTGCCCTCGGTCCCGAAATGCCAGACGAAGAGGCCCGAGGACCAACGCATCCGGCTGAATTTCCGGTCGGTCCAGCGCCGCCGCTTCCGCGTGCGGAGGAGATGGGTGTATGTGTGTCCCGCATCGGCATTGGAGACGACGATATCGGCCGAGAGTGTCGTGCCGTCCTCAAGCTTGACCCCCGTCGCACGTCCGTCCTTCGTCACGATCTCGTCGACATCGACGCCGAACTGGAGCTCACCCCCGAGATGCCGGATGAGCCCGGCGATTCCTTCGGCGAGCGCGGCCGCTCCGCCAACCGTGTAGAAGACGCCGAACTCCTTCTCGATATGCGAGACGAGGGACCACATCGACGTGACGCGGAACGGGTTGCCGCCGATGAAGAGCGGGTGGAAGCTGAAGGCCATCCTGAGCCGCTCATCGCGCATCCGACTGGCCGCCAGGGCATAGGTCGAGCGGTCCGCGCGGAGCCGGGCGAAGGAGGGCAAGACGCGGATGGTCTCCCACGGGTCGTGCATCGGGATCCGGCCAAGCGCCTCAAAGCCCTTCCAATAGCGCTCCTTGCTGTCTTGCATGAAGGCATCGAACCCGGGGACATCGCGGGGTGACAGCCGTGACACTTCGGCCCGCATTGCGTCCACATCGCCGGTGGCACGGAACTCAGACCCGTCGGGGAAGCGGATGGTGTAGTAGGGCGTCATCGGCACCAGCGTGACGTCATCCTCCATCCGGCGGCCTGCAACCTCCCAGAGCGCGCGGAAGACCTGCGGCACGGTTACAATTGTGGGTCCGAGATCGAAGCGATAGCCGGCCTGATGGCGCGCCGTGCCACGCCCGCCCGGGGCATCGAGACGGTCGAGGACCACGACCCTGTAGCCTTTGGCGCCGAGCCGCACACCTGCGGCAAGGCCGCCAAAGCCGGCGCCGATGATGACGGCGGTGGGGCGGGGATCGGCGGGATCGGATGTGTGTGTCAACATACCGCGATGCTAGCAGTGTCTAATCAGATTTACAATCGGACGAAATTCGGTTTCACTGGCGCTTGTACTATGCATTTGAGGAACGCCTCACATGAGCTTTGATGCGGACCGAGCCTCCGAGTCGGCCGGTGTGTCAGGTCAAATTGTCACTGTCTCCTTCTTTCGCTTCGAGGGGTTGGGCGCGAAGCTGTGGGCTTTTGCGCAGATGGGGCTGGCGCGCGCGCCGCTGCGCGATGTTCCGGAACTCGGGTTCTTCAAGCTGATGGGCGGCGGAACGGGGGAGGGGTTCACTCCGATCCCGGACACTGGCCTCGTGACGATCCTGACCACCTGGCCGGATTTGCCAACGGCGCGGTACCAACTGGCCGAGGCGCCGGTCTTCCGGCGCTATCACGCGCACGCGTCCGAGTCGTGGACCGTCCACCTCCGCCCCGTGCAATCGCGTGGGGCCTGGTCCTGGAAGATGCCGTTTCGCGACTTTGCGCCCGCAGGCCCCGGTCCTGTCGCCGCTTTGACCCGCGCCACGATCCGTCCGGCCATCCTATTGCGGTTTTGGGCGCGCGTGCCGGACATCAGCCGCGCGATCGGGTCGGACCCCAATGTCCTCTTCAAGCAGGGTGTGGGCGAGGTGCCGTGGCTCCACCAGGTGACCTTCTCGATCTGGCCCAATGTCGCGGCCATGTCTGAGTTTGCGCGCGCCGGCGGCCCGCATGCCAAGGCGATCAAGGCGGTGCGCGAGGGGGACTGGTTCTCTGAGGAGCTCTACGCGCGCTTCACGGTTGTGGCGAGCGAGGGCAGCTGGAAAGGTGCGGATCCCCTGGCGGGGCATCCGCTGGCCGTCGCGGCGGAGTAACCTCACCGCATGCGCGTGCCGTACCCCTTCGCCGCGATCGTCGGACAGGATGAAATGAAACTGGCGTTGATGCTCTCGGCGGTCGATCCGACCATCGGCGGTGTTCTCGTGTTCGGAGATCGCGGCACCGGCAAATCGACCGCAGTTCGAGCGCTCGCAGCGCTTCTGCCCGAGATCGAGGTCGTCTCGGGCTGTCCTTACAACTGCCGCCACGCAAGCCCGAGCCCCGATTGTCCGCATTGCCAGGGCATCGCTGTCGGGCGCCGCGCCAAAGTGAGCACCCCGGTCGTCGATCTGCCGCTCGGCGTGACAGAGGACCGGGTGACCGGCGCGCTCGATCTCGAGAAGGCGTTGACCCGCGGGGAAAAAGCGTTCGAACCGGGCCTCCTCGCCCGTGCCCATCGTGGGTACCTTTACATCGACGAGGTGAACCTCCTTGAGGACCACATTGTCGATCTGCTCCTCGATGTGGCCGCCTCCGGTGAGAATGTCGTTGAGCGGGAGGGGCTCTCAATCCGTCATCCGGCCCGGTTCGTGATCGTGGGCTCCGGCAACCCGGAAGAGGGGGAGCTGAGACCGCAGCTCCTCGACCGCTTCGGCCTGTCGGTCGAGGTCGCCTCGCCCGTTGAGATCGCCGACCGGATCGACGTCGTGCGCCGCCGCGACGCCTATGAGCGGGACCCGGAGGGTTTCGTCAAATCCTGGGCGCGGAAGACGGGCCAGCACCGGCGCAAGATCCTCGCGGCGCAAAGCGCCATCGTCGATGTCGAGATCCCGGATGAAGTGCTTGGGACAGCGGCTGAGCTGTGCATCGCGCTCGGCTCGGACGGGCTCCGGGGGGAGTTGACGATGATGCGGGCGGCGCGTGCCCTTGCCGCCCTGGACGGCGTTGTCCGGGTTGAGCCGACGCACCTGGCCCGGGTGGCGCCGGCGGCCCTCCGCCACCGCCTCCGTCGCGACCCGCTGGATGAGGCCGGCACAACGGCGCGGGTGCTCCGCGCCGTCGACGCCGTGATCGGCGTGTGACGGGACCCCTCGGTGCGCGGCCCA
>JBCCWM010000093.1:0-13180 GCA_039193505.1 Pseudomonadota bacterium
AGCCCCGATCCAGGGGTCATTGCATATCAGGACGTCCCCGTCCTCGAGTGCATGGGGCGGGAAGACGCGCAGCATGTCCTCCATCACGGTGGGCGTGCTGCCGGCCTGACCTGGTGTGCACTGGGTCGACTGCGCCAGCATTCGGCCCTGGCTGTCGTAGAGGCCGCAGGCATAATCGTGATTGTCGCGCACCACGAGCGAGAAGGCCGTTTTGACCAGTGTGGTCGCGATCTCGTCCGCGACCGAAATCAACCGAGACCAGAGCACCTGAAAGCGCAGCGCGTCCGCAGGGTGGGTCACGGCACCTCCGGCAGTGTGATGGACAGCCACCCTCCTGATGTCCGTTCTGCCTGTGCCCCCGGGCCAAGACGGATGGTCGCGCCCTGTTGCGCGATCAAGGCGGGGCCGATCACGCGTCCCTGCAGCGCATCGAACGCGAGAACCCGATGCGGGATCATCGCCCGCCCGGCCGGATCCCAGGCCGGGCGCGTCGTCTCGGCCGCCGCTCCTGCGCTCCAGTCTGCCGCGATGGGGGCGAGGGCCACATCAGCCTCCGCATGGACCCGAAGCGTGACGATCTCGGGCTCGAGGTCGTCATAGGCATAGCCATAGGCGCCACTGTAGCAGTCCGAGAACGTGCCAGCGATGGCCTCCGCGTCAAAGGCGTCGATCGGCACGCGGAGCTGATGCCCCTGGCCGACATAGCGCATCTCGGCGATGCGGCGGAGCCGGATGGGGGCGTCCGGCGCGGCCTCTGAGACGACGGAGGCCGCGCTTGTCTCGAGTGCGGCGAAGGCGTCGGCCAGATCGGCGGGATCCGTGTTGGCCAACCGGATGGGCGCACTCCGCGCGACCTCATAAGCGGGCGGTGCCGCCAACATGCCGAGCGCCGAGAAGACCCCCGCCTCGGCCGGCACGAGGATCTTTCGCAACCCAAGTTTGCCGGCGACCGACTGAGCGTGGAGCGGGCCGCCCCCGCCGAACGCCACCAGAGCGGCGCTCTCCAGATTGCCGCCTTGTTCGGCCACATACATCCGCGCGGCCTGCGCCATGTTCTCGTTGACCACATCGATCAGTGCGGCGGCAGCCTCGAGCGGGGTGAGGCCGAGCGGATCGCCCACGTCCCGGGTCAACGCCGCCTCGGCCGCCGCGAGGTCGAGCGTCATGGCCCCGCCCAAGAACGCCGTCGGATCGAGATAGCCGAGCACAAGATTGGCATCGGTGACCGTCGCACCGCGACCGTTGCGGCCATAACAGGCCGGACCGGGATCGGCGCCCGCGCTGGCCGGTCCGACGCGGATGAGGCCGAGCCCATCCACCGACGCGAGGCTCCCGCCGCCCGCGCCAATCTCGATCAGATCGACCGTGGGCACCGCGATGGGCGTCCCGCTGCCGCGCTTGAACCGATGGACGCGGTCGACCTCGTAGCTGCGCGTGACAGGCATCACGGCGTTGGCGATCAGGCATGTCTTGGCTGTCGTGCCGCCCATGTCAAAGGCGACGGCGTTCGCATAACCCGCCTCGACCGCCAGTGCGCGCGCGGCCAGGGCCCCACCGACCGGACCGGATTCCGCCAGACGGATCGGCGCCACCCGCGCCGTCGGGGACGCGATCACACCGCCCCCCGACTGCATGAGAAAGAGCGGCCGGTCATAGCCCGCAGCGCTCAGATCCCCCTCCATGCGCTTCAGATAGAGGTCGACCTTGGGACGCACATAGGCGTTGAGGGCCGTTGTCGCCGTCCGCTCGAACTCCTGGATTTCCGGCAGGATCTCGGACGACAGGGAGACATCGAGGGGCAGGCCATGCGCCTCGACCAGTCGCGCGACGGCCTCCTCATGCGCAGGGTTCGCATAGGCGTGCAAAAAACAGACCGCCACCGACGGCACGCCCGCATCGACCAGTGTCTGAAGCGCCGCGAGCGCGCTGGCCTCGTCCAAGGGGATGTCGACCGATCCATCCGCGAGGACCCGCTCGGTCACCTCGAGACGCCTCCTTCGGGGCACGATCGGCGTGGGGAACCGCTGCCGGATGTCGTAGATGTCGTAGCGGATCTCGCGGCGCGTCTCGAGGAGATCCGGAAAGCCTCGGGTGACGAGAAGGCCGGTCTCGGCGCCCTTGCGCTCCAGTATGGCATTGATGACGAGGGTCGTTCCGTGAATGAGCGCTGAGAGCGCGCCGGTCAGACCGGGATGGGCGCCCGAGAGTTGGGAGACGCCCTCCCGCACGCCGCGCTCGGGGGCGTCGGGTGTTGTCGGCACTTTGAGCGCGTGCATCGCTCCGGTCTCGAGGTCGTGAAGGAGGAAATCCGTGAACGTGCCGCCCACATCGCACCCGAGCCGAAACCGGCCGTCGAGGCTCATGTAAGCGTCCCCAGAAGCCCCCGCATCAGCTGCCGTCGAGGCTCCAACGATGAGATGTAGAGCTGCTCGTAGTCGGTGTGCCCCCCTTTGCCGTCGACGCCCAACCCATCGAGCGTCGGCACAATCGCAGCCGTGAAGTTCCCATCTGAGCCGCCGCCGGTCTTGAGCTGCTGGAGGTCCCATCCGAGCCCGGCCGCAATCTCGTGGGCCCGGGCAAAGAGACCGTCAATGCCCGGGGAGCGCTCGTAGGGCGGCCGGTCCAACCCGCCCGTGATCTCGAGCGACACGTCCGGATCCTCGGGCGTGAGCGCCTCGACAAAGGCCTCGACGCCGGCGAGGGCGGCCATGTTGGGGATCCGGATGTCGACCTTGATCCAGGCTTCGGCGGGGACGACATTGGTGCCGGTGCCGCCCTGGATCAGGCCGACATTGCAGGTCACCCCGCTCTCGTAGTCCGTGAGCGCCTCGAATTTGAGAACCGTCCGCGCGATCTCGGCAATGGCGCTTCGCCCATCCGCGTGGCGGGAGCCTGCATGGGACGCGCGCCCCTTGGCCACCACACGGTAGCGCACAGCACCCTTCCTTGCCGTGACGATCTTGCCCCCCTCGCGCGCGGGCTCGGTCACGAGCACGTATTTCGCGGCGCGGGCGAGCTCTATGATGGTCTCTTGCGAGGTCGGGCTGCCAACCTCCTCGTCGGCGACGAACATATGGGTGACGGGGAGCGGCGCGCCTCCGTTCGCTGCGAGATCGGCCACGGCCGACATTGCGATGTAGGCGCCGCCCTTCATGTCGTAGATCCCGGGCCCGTAGGCCACATCCCCCTCGACGCGAAACGGAAACCAGTCGAGCGTGCCCGGCGGATGCACCGTGTCGAGATGGCTGAGGATCAGGATACCCGGTGCGTTGCTGCCCCGCCCCCAAGGCGCGCGGACGATCAGATGATCGCCGTAGCCGTCGCGGCCTGGAACGCGCTCGATCTCGGCGCCGCATGTGGCGTACTCCGCGGCGACCGCATCGGTCATGCGGTTCACACCGGCGGTGTCGGTTGTGTAGCTCTCGATCTCGACCCAGCGGCGGATCCCGTCAAGGAGGGTTTCGGTGGTCATTGGGGTCTCCCTTCCGCGTCGCCGAGATCCCAGAACAGACCGGCCATGATCCCCAGCGCCTCGCGGGTCAGCGGCGCGAGGACGTGTTCGTCGGGTCCGTGCTGCTTGCATCCACCGTAGGAGTGCGGGATCCAGAGGACCGGGCAGCCCAAGTTGCGCCCGAAGAGCTCGCTCGGCAGCCCCCCGGAGGAGTTGGGCACGACGGTGGGTGCAGTGCCTGTGGTGCGCGCAACGCTCTCGGCGGTCCAGGCCACCCATGGCGTGTCGGGATCGGTGCGCCAGGCAGGAAAGAAGTTCTGTCGAACCGGCGTGATCTCGACCATGGGGAACCCTTTTGCGTCGAGATGGGCCCGCAGGGCCGGCAGGAACTGAGTGTGATCGGCATCGGCTGTGAACCGGATCTGGCAGCGCGCGCGGGCGTCGGGCTGCACGCCGTTCACCGGGTTCTCAGGGCGGCCGCAGACGAAGGCGAGGATAATGAAACTCGTCCAGCCATACATCTTTTCGGCTGTGGAGAGGCCGGGCTCGCCCCAGTCCTCGGGCATTTTCAGCGAGGGATCTGCGGGATCGACCGTCAGCCCCTTGAGCATCTCGCGCACGCTCGGCGGGATTTGACGCGGCAGCCAGTCGTCGATCAGTATCCGACCTCTCGGCGTGGTGATGGTGGCAAGCGCCTGCGCGAGGATCACGCCAGGGTCCTCGAGGACGCCGCCCCAATGCCCGGAATGGCGACTGCCCTCCCGCAGCGACAGCGACAGATCGAAGGCGATGCCTCCGCGATTGCCGAGCTTCACATCGGCCCGCTCGGGGCGCATGCGCGGCCCGTCCGAGGCGATCAGGATGTCGCAGGCCAGCCGGTCCTTCTCGGCCGCCAGAACCGCGTCGAGCCCGGGGGAGCCGATCTCCTCACTGGTCTCGATCAGGATTTTGGAGTTGAAGCCATGTGCACCGCGTTCCGCCAGGACGGCCTCGAGCGCTGCGATGACGATGGAGTGCTGGCCCTTGTTGTCGGCGGTGCCGCGCCCGTACCAGCGATCCCCCTCAACGGTGATCTCCCAGGGGTCCAGACCGTCGCGCCACTGCTCGGGGATGCCCCGGACAACGTCGCCATGGCCATAGGTGAGGAGCGTGGGCAGGGCGGGATCCTCGAGGCGCGAGGCCACCAGAAACGGGCCGCCGCCTGCGACGGGATTGTCGAGGAGTGTCGTCTCGTAGCCGAGCGGCTCGAGCGACGGGGCCATCTCCTCGGTCAAGTAGCGGTGGAGTTCCGGCAGCTGCTCGGGCACTTGGCTCTCGGTCGGGATCGCCACGCGACGGCGTAGGGTGGAGAGGAACGCGCCGCCATCGAACGCCGCCCGCACGCGATCGATTGCGCCGTCGCGACTGGCCGTCACGGCAGGACCCCACGGACTTCGTCTTCGGCGGCGCGGAGGGCCGCCGCGACCCGGTTCACCCCGCGCACGACCTGGGTTTGCGCAAACCCGAGCGTCTCGGGCCCGTGATCTTTCAGCGTTGCGGCTGGGGCGAGCGCCGGGAGTGGCGGCACCGGCGTTGCCGGGTCGTGTCGAAACCGCGGCTCCAACGTGTAATTCACCGGCACCAGCACCCGCGCGAGCCGCTGAATGACGGCGTTTGCGTCCTTCGCTGGGATGCGCTTCTGATCCACCGCCGCGTAGAACTCCGCCAAAGCAGCGCCCAGCCGCTCCGCCGACTTCGCCGCGGGCGCAAGATCCGCGAGGGCGCCGGCGTCCGCCTGGTAGCCTGCAATCGTTGCTGTGAACTCTTCGACCTGAGCGCGCCAGTCAAAGGGCAGCACCTCCGCATTGGCCACTCCGAGCACGGCCGCGAGGTAGACTTTGATGTCGCGCAGGAGGTTGTCGCGGTCAGCGATCTCGAGCACGTCGTTCTCTGTGTGCCAGGCGATGTTGCCGCCGCACCCCCCGACGGCATAGTAGCCCTTCTCTGCGCGGTGCTCCGGCGACATCGTTGAGGACAGCATGAAGAAGCTCGAGAGGCCGATGTTGTTGAACGCATAATCGCCCGCCCGATGCGGCCGCTCGCCCGCGCTCTCCTGGCCCGTCACGGCCCGGATTGTGGACTGACAGAAGGCCTCCGCCTCCTTCATCCAGGAAATGTCGATGAACTCTGACGCCCAGCGGCAGCCCGGGCTGTCGCAGTTCACCTGCGCCACGCAGTTCTCATCGAGGTCGAGGGCGAAGGTGTCGGCATACCACGTCGCGCCCGCATAGCGCCCCGTCGAGTGTCCGGGCCACCAGGCGATCCGAACCGAGCGTTTGAGCCGGTCGCGGTTGGCCCACAGCAGGCGCGCGATCTCAAGGAGGGTCGCGTCCCCGGTCGCATTGTCGCCGACGCCGACATCCCAGGAATCGTAATGCCCGTGGAGGAGGACGAACTTCTCAGGCTCTTCAGTGCCCGGAATTTCGACCACCGGGACGAGGGAGCGGTACCATCCATCTTCGAGATGGGTGCGCAGCGTCACCTCACTCTCCGAGGCCGCGAGCGCAAGCAGGGCTTGGCCGTCGGGATTGCTGACGGCCGCCGCCGGTATGCCCGGACGACGCGGGAGGTCGTCCAGATCGGGTGTCCCCCAAATGGTGGTGCAGATGCCCCAATGCGCATCCGCGCCCGGGTTCATCGCGATCACGCCGAGGGCGCCGTTCTCTTCGAACTCCCGGATCTTGCCGGGAAAGGAGAACCCTTCTGAGATCACGATCTTGCCGCGGATCCGCTCCGCCGCCGACGCCGCGGCGTCCTGGTTCTTATGAAAGAGCGTGTTGATTGAGGCGCTGAACGTGGCCGGCACGTGGACGAGCGGCGCAGTGATGCCCTCGGGGCAGCTCTTTGCATAGGCTGGCGGCTTGGCGCTGCGGTGGTCCGACCCGGCGCTGACGCTCGCGGTGAATGGGATCGACAGATGCAGATTGGCCTCGTGGAGGGTCACGGGGACGCCGAGATCTGTCAGGCGGCGTTCGATCTCCCGCGCGGCGGTCTCTACGTCAGCAGGCTTCCAGCGCGGCATCCGGGAAAACGCCTCGACGAGGCCCCAAGGCGCATCGAGGGACACTTGGCTGAGAATATCGGCATCCGGCTGGGCCACAGCAGAGGCTCCTAATTGCGCAGGTCAAAACCGCGTTTCGCCAGATGAAAACGAGGATCCCCCCACAATGCAAGTGCCAAGTGCGCGTCAGCGCAGAACGGCCGCGTCGGGCCCTGCCCATCCCAAGCGGCGCGAAAGCTGAACCGCATGATCGAGCACCTCACGCAGAAAATCCTGCTCCGACGCCGGATCGAGACGCGCCGTTGGACCGTTCACGCTCAACGCCGCAACAACCGTTCCCGAGTGATCGCGAACTGGGGCGGCGATGGAGAACGTGTTGGGATCAAGCTCGCCGACGGAGAGCGTCTGGCCGTCTCGGCGGATCCGCGCGAGCGATGCCTCAAGCGCCCCTGGCGCAACGATTGTTTCGTCCGTGAAGGCCTCCAGAGGACTGCTCAGGACTGTCTCGCGCACATCTTCAGGCGCGAACGCCAACAGCACTTTCGGACCGCCCCCGGCGTGAAGCGGCCCGGCACGTCCCACGGATGCAAAGATGCGCAAGGGCTGCGGCGATTCCTTCATCCCAATGCACATGCTGCTGAGGCCGTCGCGCACCAGCAGCAAAGCGTTTTCCCGCGTTTTGGAAGAGAGCGCGGCCAGAACGTCCTCCGCTGTGGCGATCAACGGCGATTGCCGCCGCGCTCGTTCGCCTAAAATCAAGGCACTGTAGCCAAGCGCGTAGGTCCGGCGCTCGGCGTTCTTTCGGACGAGGCCCTGGCTCTCTAGGGTGTAGAGCAGCCGAAAGGTCAGACTTTTGGTCATTCCCGTCGCCGATGCGAGTTCCGTGACACCGGAGCCCGGCATCTCGGAGATGATCAGCAGGAGCTGCGCTGCCCGTTCAACAGACGCCACGAGGTACGCGTCGCCCGTTTCTCGCGTTTTTTCTTCTTTCGTCTGGGTCAAGAGACTATGGTGTCCGAAACGGCGTTTCGACTGACGAAACAACAGGAGGCGTGTGAGATGGATACCGTGGCGGAGACGCTCCGAAAAGAAATTTCTCTCGACGCCCCCTGGGCCCTGGTGGAAGCCTTCGCGGAACAGCATCGCGAGCGCCCGAGCGACGCGGATCGCGGCGCCCAGATGATTGCAGATGCGCTCGGCGCGATGGGTGTGCCCGTGACACTCCACCGACCGACGCTTTTCCTGTCCTTGCCGGGCGATGCCTCGGTGGTGGCGGGCGGTCGGACCATTGCGGCGAAACCGCCGGCCTTCTGCGCCTCGGTGCCCGACGGCGTGGAAGCCCCGCTTGTACTCGTCCCGCAGGCCAGCGGCGGCACGCCGCTCGACCGAACGCCCGCAGCGGCGGAGAGGCTCTCGAACGTGCGCGGCAAAATCGCCGTCATCGAGGGATTTGCCTTGCCCAATTTTGTGGCAGGGCTCGAGGCGGCGGGCGCGGCGGGTGTGATCGCCGTCAATCCGGGCGAGATGATCCACTGGGGCACCGTGTCCACGATCTGGGGCACACCCGAGCCCGCCGACCTCGCGCGGCTGCCCCGCATTCCATCTGCGGCCGTCAACCAGTCGGATGGCAGGGCTCTGATGGACTTGGCCGCGTCCGGCGCCACGGCGACGATCCACACCGAGCTCGAGACCGGTTGGTTCCCGCAGTACATTCCCGTGGTGGAGATCCCGGGTGCGGTGCAGCCCGAGGAGTTTGTGCTGCTCCATGGACACTACGATTCCTGGCGCGAGGGTGTGGGCGACAACGGCACGGGAAACGCCTGCATGCTGGAGGTCGCCCGGATCCTTTGGGCCAAGCGCGATCACCTGCGCCGATCCGTGCGACTGGCCTGGTGGGCGGGGCATTCGACAGGGCGCTACGGTGGTTCGGCCTGGTATGCCGACACATTCGCGCTCGATCTGGCTGAGAACTGCGTGGCGCATATGAACTGCGACAGTCCGGGATGCCGCTGGGCGACCGACTACTCCTCGGTGTCCTGCATGTCCGAGACGGAGCGTGCGGTGCAGGAGATCGTGGCGGACGTGACGGGCCAAAGGGCCACCCGAAAGCGGCCGCAGCGCAACTCCGACTACACGTTCAACAACATCGGGATCTCGGCCTGCTTTATGGCGTCGTCGATGATGACGGCGGAAAAACGGGCGGAGGTCGGCTACTACGTTGTGGGCGGCTGCGGCGGCAACATCGCCTGGCATACCGAAGCCGACACGCTCGAGATTGCGGACAAGACGGTGCTTCAGAAGGACATCGCGCTCTATCTCGAGGCAGTCCAGCGATTTGCGAACGACGAGATTGTCCCAATCGACTGGCGCGCAACGAGCAGAGAGTTCGCGGAGACGCTCGCCACGTATCAGAGCGCTGCCGGTGACGTGTTCGACCTATCGCCCGCCGCCGAGGCGGTCGAGGCCCTGACGGGCGCTCTCGATCGCTTCAGCCGAGCACTCGAGGCCGAGGCCATCGCGCCGGCCTCGGCAAATGCAACGAACCGGGCCCTGGCACGGATCCTGATACCCATCAACTACACCCGTGGTCCTCGGTTCACGCATGATCCGGCGCTGAACGTGCCGCCCTTACCAACAGTTGCGGAGGCGGCCGCCCTCGGCACGATGCCCGACGACAAGATCGGTTTTGCCCTGACGCAGCTCTTGCGCGGGCGCAACAGGCTGGTTGCCGCCCTGAGAGAGGCGACGCGGCGTGTCGAGGCGGCTCTCTGAGCCGGGCCGGACCCCGACGGGATGCGGGCGCTGCGCTACTATCGCACTGGGCCGGCTGCGGATGTGTTGAGGTTCATCGACCGCCCGATGCCGGCACCGAAGCCCTTTGAGGTTCGGGTCCGCGTGGCGATGTCGGGTGTCAACCCGCATGACACCAAAGGCCGATCGGGGTGGACAGGTATGGGCGTGCCCGAGGGCGGCGTGACACCGCACAGCGACGGTGCCGGGACAATCGACGCGGTCGGCGCGTCCGTCGGTTCGCACCGCGTTGGGGAGCGCGTTTGGCTTGTCGGCGCGCGGCCCGAGGGCACGGCGGCGGAGTATGTCTGCCTGCCCGCCGACCGCGCCATCCGGCTGCCGGAGACACTCGGCTTTGCCGAAGGTGCGGCCCTCGGCGTCCCGGCGATCACGGCCTGGCTTGCGGTCCTCAACGACGGTCCGGTGACGGGCCAAACCATCCTGGTGCAGGGCGGGGGCGGCGCCGTGGGGCGGGTCGCGGTCGAGTTGGCCGCACGGAGCGGCGCGCGCGTGATCGCAACCGCAGGACATGTCGCAAGCCGCGCGGTCGCCACGGAAAAAGGCGCGCACATCGTCCTCGACAGACATGACGACGATGTCGCGCGCATCGCGCAGGAGGTCACGGATGGGCGTGGGGTCGACCGCGTCATCGATGTGGATTTCGGCGCCAATCAACAGGTGACCCTTGCGGCCCTGGCAGAGCACGGGACCGTGTCCGCGTACTCCTGCTCCGAGAACCGGACACCAACGCTCGACTATTACGGCTTTGCCCGCAAATCGGCCCGACTTGATTTCGTGCAAGGCGCGCTCTTGTCGCCCCGGCAGCTGTCCGAGGCCAGCCAGGCGGTCAACGCGTTTCTCGAGGCGGGCCACCTTCGTCCCGACATTGCCGAGATCGTGCCGTGGCAGGACACGGCGCATGCCCATGACATGGTTGAGGCCGGTGCGCCCGCCAATGTGGTGGTGGCGCTTGACCCCGCCCAGGCCACCGCACCACCGAACAGGGAGACCGCATGAGAGACGACACGCCCGATGCAGAGGCGCTCTGCGACCCCATCACGCTCGAGATCATTCGCGGCGCCATCGCGGCGGCTCAGCGCGAGATGGAGGCCTTGGTGGAGCGCACTGCGATCTCGGCCTTCATCCGGGAGAAGAAGGACTTCTACACGGCGCTTTTCGACGAAAACGGGGTTATGGCAGTGGGCTCGATGGTGCCGGTCTTCGGCGACATGACAGGCCCGGTGTTCCGCCACTTTCCGCGCGACAGCATGCAAGACGGCGATCTCTACTGGTACAATGATTGCTATGGCAGCCAGGGCGCGGTCTCGCACTCGAACGATCAGGTGCTGCTGAAGCCCGTGTTTCACGACGGGCGGCTCTGCGCCTTCGTGATGGGCTGGGCGCATTTCGCCGATATCGGGGGCATGCGCGCCGGCTCGATCAGCCCGGACACGACCGAGATCTTCCAGGAGGGCATCATCGTCCCGCCCACCAAGCTGATGGATGCGGGTGTCCTCAACGACGCGGCGCTTGCCATTTTCCACCGCAACTCCCGGTTTCCGGAGCAGAGCCATGGCGACATGAGTGCGCTTATGGCCGCCGTCGATCTCGGTGCGCAGCGGGTCGCGGAGATCATTGAGCGCTTTGGGGCGGATGTGCTGGCCGACGGGCTCGACCAGTTGCTCCGCCGCACGCGCGCGCTTGTCCGGTCCCGGCTGGCTCAGACGTTCGACTATGGCACGCACCGCTTCACCGACCGCATCGATGGCGATGGGCATGGTGCCGGGCCCTACCGCCTCCGCTTTGCGCTGACCCGCGAAAAGACCGAGGACGGGGACCGCTTTATCTTTGATGCCACCGAGACCGACGATCAGGCGCCGGGGCCGGTCAACTTTCTGATGAACCCAGGTGTGCCGGGCATGGCGCTCGGGCTCTACTATCTGGGGGGCGAGGCGAGCCAGGTCTGCAACGCGGGCGGGCCGCAATCGCTTGACGAAGTGCGACTCAGAGAGGGATCGCTGGTCCAGCCCGCCTGGCCCGCGCCGCTGGGGATGCGGGGGCTCACGATGATGCGAACCCTCTCGGCGCTCAACGGCCTCGTCAACGTGGCGGGGGGCGGGGCGCCGGCGGCCCACGCCGCCTACGTCATTGCGATCCTTCGGCTGACGGTGGCCGTGCCTGGGGCGGCCCCACGCTCAATCCTGATGGCCGATGGCATTGGCGTCGGCTACGGCGCGCGGCGCGATGCGGATGGCATCGACGCAGTCTACTTTGTGGCGCAGGAGAACTATCCCGTTGAGTTTCTGGAGCTCGCTTATCCTGTGAAGCTGCGGGAATACGGGGTGGCCCGCGATTCGGGTGGCCCCGGGCGGTGGCGGGGCGGTGTCGGGATCGTGCGGGAGTACGAGATCCTGGCCGACACCGGCACGCTTGGGGTTCGGGTCGACGGCGTCGAGAACCCGCCCTGGGGCATCGATGGCGGGCAGTCGGGGGGACCGGGGCGCGTGGTCGTCAATCCGGGCCAGCCGGGCGAGCGCGTGCTGCGCCCACTCTCCGATGGCAATGCGCTCCTCAAAGGGGATGTCTTGCGGATCGAAACCGGCGGCGGCGGGGGCTGCGGCCATCCCTTCGACCGGCCCCCCGATCTTGTTCTCGCGGATGTGCTGGCCGGGTATGTGAGCCGAGAGGCTGCCGCGCGCGATTACGGCGTCGCGATTGCCGACGGGGCTGTCGATGGCGCCGCGACCGAGGCGCTCCGCCGGGACCGGCCAGACACGAAAGCGTTTCATCGAAAGGCCTACGCGGATGTCCTTGACTGAGGGCCAGCTCGACATCGCCGTCGACATCGGCGGGACGTTCACCGACGTGGCCGTGCGCGACGGCGCCACCGGCCAGGTGTGGCGCGCCAAGACGCCCAGCACGCCCGACGATCCCTCGGAGGGGTTTTTGGCGGGGATGCACCTCGCGCTCGAGGCGGCGGACCAGGCGCCGCCCGAGGTCCGCGCGGTCTTCCACGGCACCACGGTGGCGACCAACATGATCCTCGAGGACCGCGGTGCCCGAACGGCCCTGGTGACCACCAAGGGCTTTCGCCACGTGCTCGCCATCGGGCGGCAGGACATTCCGCGTCGCGCGAATCTCTACACGTGGCGGAAGCCCGAGCGCCCTGTGTCCCCGGCCGATATCCTCGAGGTGGACGAACGGATCGAGCCAGGCGGCGCGGTTGAGCGGCCTCTGGTCGAGGAGAGCGCCCGTGCCGCCGCAGATCGGCTTGCGGAGATGGAGGTCGAGGCGGTGGCGGTCTGCCTCCTCCACGCCTTCGCGAACCCCACCCACGAACGCCGCGTCGTCGAGATCCTGCGCGCCAGACTGCCCGAGAGCGCGATCACCGCCTCGACGGATGTGTTTCCCGTGGTGCGCGAGTATGAGCGCTCGCTCGCGGCGGTGCTGAACGCGACTGTCATGCCCGGGATTGCAAGCTATGTCGCGCGGCTCGAAGAGGGGTTGCGCCAGTCTGGCGTGGCAGCGCCACTCCTGCTGATGCAGTCGAACGGAGGGGTCGCTGGGGCCGACAAGATCCGTAAAGCCCCTTCTCTGACGGCCCTCTCCGGACCCGCCGCCGGCGTGGTCGGCGCGTTGTCGGAGGCCGCGCGCGCCGGGTTTCGGGACATCATGACCGTCGATATCGGGGGCACCAGCGCGGATATCAGTCTGATCCGAAACGGTGACATCGCCCTGACGCAATCCGGTCATGTGGGCGACTGGCCACTGCCCCTGCCGATGGTCGACATCGTGACGCTCGGGGCGGGGGGCGGTTCGGTGGCGGCGGTCGTGGACGGCACGCTCGTCGTCGGGCCGCGCAGTGCGGGCGCCGTGCCCGGCCCCGCGGCCTATGGCCG
>JBCCWM010000094.1:0-13086 GCA_039193505.1 Pseudomonadota bacterium
GCGCAGACTCAGCGGTCGCTGCAAAACTTCCCGATCGGGTGGGAGACGCAGCCGACCGCCATCGTCCGGGCGCTCGGCGTGATCAAGCAGGCCTGTGCGAAGGCCAATGTGACCCTCGGCAAGCTCGACCCACGTCTCGGTGAGGCGATCCAGACGGCGGCATCTGAGGTCGCGACGGGCAAGCTCGACGATCACTTCCCGCTTGTCGTCTGGCAGACCGGCTCCGGCACGCAGTCGAACATGAACGCCAATGAGGTGATCGCCAACCGGGCGATCGAGATCCTCGGCGGCGAGATCGGCTCCAAAGATCCCGTGCACCCGAACGATCATTGCAACATGGGCCAGTCCTCGAACGACACCTTCCCGACGGCGATGCACATTGCGGTGGCGGTGACGGCGACAGAGGTGACGCTGCCCGGGCTCGAGAAGCTGCACCTCGCGCTCGACGCCAAAGCCAAGGCGTTCGCCGACATCATCAAAATCGGGCGCACCCACACCCAGGACGCAACCCCCCTCACGCTCGGGCAGGAGTTCGGGGGCTATGCCTTCCAGGTCGCGCAGGGGGTCAAGCGAGTGCGCGCGGCGCTCCAGAACATCTATCCTCTGGCCCAAGGCGGCACGGCGGTGGGCACCGGGCTCAACACCACGCGCGGCTGGGCGCCGATGGTGGCGGCCAACATGGCTGAGATTTCGGGGCTTCCCTTCACCTCGGCGCCTGACAAGTTCGAGGCGCTCGCGTCCCATGATGCTCTGGTCGAGATGTCGGGCGCGCTCAAGACGGTTGCGGCGAGCCTTTTCAAGATCGCAAACGACATCCGCTTTCTCGGCTCCGGTCCCCGCTGCGGCCTCGGTGAGCTGAAGCTGCCCGAGAATGAGCCGGGCTCCTCGATCATGCCGGGCAAGGTCAACCCAACGCAGTGCGAGGCGCTGACCCAAGTCTGCGCGCATGTGATGGGCAATGACGCGGCCGTGGGCTTTGCGGGCAGCCAAGGTCATTTCGAGCTCAATGTCTACAAGCCCATGATGGCCTACAACGTGCTCCAATCGCTTCAACTTCTGGGCGATGCGACGGTGGCCTTCACCGACAACTGCATCGCAGGCATCGAACCGGATCGGGAGCGGATCGACCGCCTGATGCGCGAGAGCCTTATGCTGGTGACGGCGCTTGCGCCAAAGATCGGCTACGACAATGCCACGACCGTTGCGAAGACAGCCCACAAGAACGGCACGACACTGAAGGAAGAGGCCGTGACGCTCGGCTTTGTCGACGAGGCGACCTTCGATGCGGTCGTGCGGCCTGAGAAGATGATTGGACCCGTGGACTGATGGGCAAGGTCGTCAACCTCCGCCAGGCCCGGAAACTCCGCGCGCGGGACGCGAAACGTGCGGCGACGGACGCTAAAACGGACCCATCCAAGGCGGCCGAGAACGCGCAAAAAACGAAGGATGAGGCCCGCCACGAAGGCGGGCGGCTCGACCCCGATGGGTGACGCGCGGCCGCGGAAGAGATCGCTCACAATCCGCGGCCACCGCACCTCGATCAGTCTGGAAGACCCGTTCTGGGAGACCTTTCGCGACATCGCGAAGTCCGAGGGCAAGACGCTGAACGCGCTCGCAGCGGAGATCGACGCCGCGCGGGGTCTCGACGCGGGTCTTGCCTCAGCCATCCGCGTCTTCGTGCTCCGCCGCGTGAAATCGGCGGCGCGCGGGTGAGCAATTTTGCGCATGGGGTGGGCGATTCGTCGCGCTTCACAGCGCACGGCGCTTCAGTAGACTTTTAACGATCTCACCCGAGGGTGCCGATATGCGACCATACATCCTTCTCATCGCCGTCTTGCTGACGGCCTGCACGCCCCGTGGACACTTCGCCTACGCCCCGCCCGTCGAGGGGGCCGAAGTGCGCGACCTTTGGGTCGCGCGCTACCGAATGGAGGGGCCGTTTCCCGACCGGCGGAGCCCCCCTCGCCCCTCCGAAGTAACGTATGAGCAGATCCGGATTTCCGTGCCCCCAGGCCACGCCAAGGGCGAGATCCAGTGGCCCGATGGCGAACCGAACGCCGGGACGGATTTCGTGACGCTGGGTCGTGGCACCTTTGACTCGGATCAGCACTTCGCGGCGACTGTCGCCAACGCCGATTCCTTGGGTGTTGGCGAGACGTTGCTTTTCGTCCACGGCTACAACACGAACCATGCGGAGGCGACCTACTACCTCGCGCAGATTGCATCGGACTTTGACGTCCCGATCCCGACAGTTCTCTTCTCCTGGGCGTCCGCCGGCGTAACGGCAGGATATCTCTACGACCGGGACAGCGCGCTGATCGCGCGAGATCGGCTGGAAAGTGTGATCGAGCTCTTGGGCGAGGGCGACCGTCGCGACGTGATCGTCATGGGGCACTCCATGGGCGGCTATCTGGTGATGGAAACGCTTCGCCAGATGGCGCTGAAGGGCAAAGACGTGACCCGGCTGGTCGATGCACTGATCCTGATGTCGCCCGACATCGACAACGAGCTCTTCCGCGCACAGACCGACGCGATCGGCACCCTGCCCAACCCGTTCGTGTTGCTCGTTGCCGAACAGGACAAAGCGCTCCGCTTGTCGGCCCTGCTGACCGGGCGGCAGAGCCGTCTCGGGTCGCAGACAGATCGCTCTGCCGTGGGCGACTTGCCGATTTCGGTGATCGATCTGAGCGGTCTTGGCACCGGCGACGCGGGCGATCATCGGGTGGCCACCACCTCGCCAGAGGCGATTGCACTCCTCGAAGCGCTCCGCGCGAACAGATCTTTGACCGACGCGGCGCTCTCCGATTTGATCGTGCTTGGACCCGGCGGCGGCTGACGCGTCAGGGCGAGGACAGCACCAGCCGGGCGCCACCGGCCGGGCGCCCGAAGACGCCCACGCGGGGCATGGGCGCAGGAGCCGCAGCGGTGTAGCGTCGCGCGCGCAAAGCCGCAGCCAGGAGAAGACCCGCCACAAAGCGGATATCCCCCGGGAGGGGCGCAACCGGACCAGAGGCCGCGCAGTCGACAAAGACATCGTCGCCCAACCAAACGGGCCTCATCCCGATGAGGCCATCGTCGATGGCACGGCACCGGACCAAGCTGACGGCAGGATGCGCCGCCTCGACCTCCGACAGAACGCTGTGAACGGGGGTCAACGCGATGAGCGCTGCAGCATCGGGCTGAACGGAGGCGTGCGCCGCCTGCGTGGCCTCCGCCGCCCGGTCCGGCGCGCGGGCAAGGGCGTCGAGGCTCCAGGAGAGGACTGTGCTGAGCACTGGGACGCCCACGGCAAGCGCCCCCCCGATCCGGTGGCGCACGAGATCGAGATCTCCGTCCGCGGTGCCCACGAGCGCACCGATGAGGTCATCACCGCCAACATGCGCCGCGATCGCTCGGTCGAGGTTCCAGGCAAAGCTGCCGACTGCCTCACCATCCTCCGGCGGTCCGCCCGGCAGCGCCGCCTCCTGCGCCGCTTCGATCCAGCGCAAAAGGCGCAGCAGTTCCGCCCCGTCTGGCTCTCTCGTGTCGCTGCCGGTCCAGAGCGCGAGACACGCTGCACCCGCCGCATGGTCCAGGAGCGGCGCGATGTCGACTTCACCGCTTTCCAGAGAAAGCCGATGCTCAAGGGCCTCCACCACGGGTCTGAGCCGTTCGATCCCTGCAAAGAGGGCTCGAGGGGGCAGCGGCGCAAGCGGGCGCGCGCCCCGCGCGGGATCGGACCGACCGAAATGAGTGGTCATGGCCGGCCCTAAGATCGATGCCCGCTGAAAGATCGCGGGTGCGCCAAGCACCGCTCGGGCCAAGTCGGGATCCGTTGCGACCAACGCGCGGCCGCCTTTCAGGCGATAGAGCCCCGGCACATTGCGCGCATCGGCCAGCGTGGCTTCGGACAGAAAGACACGCCGCGCGAGCTTCCGCTGCGGCACCATCAGGGCCCCCAAAGCGCGGGTCAACCGACCATGGCGAGCGCGGGAAAGGTCTCGAGCATCCAGTAGGAAAGCTCCGTAAAGTAACCGGTGACCAGCATGATCCCGACCACGAGCAGAAGCGCGCCCATCCCCTTCTCGACCCGGGCCATATGGCGCCGCACACCCCGCATCAGCCCCATAAACCGGTTGAGAAAGACGGCCGCGATCAGGAATGGCAGGCCGAGGCCAAGCGCATAGACGCCCATCATAACCATGCCCCGACCGGCCTCCCCCTCCTGCGCGGCGAGCGCGAGGATCGTCCCGAGGATCGGACCGATACAGGGCGTCCAGCCAAACGCAAACGCAAGGCCGAGGACGTAGGCGCCGAGAACGGTGCCGCCGCGCGCCCCGGGGTCGAGCCTCGCCTCACGGTACAAGAGCGGGATCCGCACCACGCCGAGGAAATGAAGCGCAAAGGCGATGATCACGACGCCTGAGAGGATGGCCATCTCGCGCTGATGCGCGATGAAGAGGCGCCCGATCTGTGACGCCGCAAGCCCCATGATGAGGAACACGGTCGAGAGACCGAGCACGAAGAACGCCGCCGCCACAACCACGCGACCATCCGTGCCCGTCCGCTCCTCATCGAGCGTCGTTCCGGCCATATAGGCCAGATAGGGCGGCACAATGGGCAGCACGCAGGGGGACGCGAAGCTCAGCACACCGGCAAGAAGTGCCACCATCAGCGCGGGCAGCAATGCGGCGTCGATAACGTCAATTCCGAACACGTCTGTCCTCCCTGGCGCGGCACGCTAGCCTGGATCTACGGACACCGCCATGACGCGCCGTGTCACATTCCCGTGGACACTGGGGCCCTCGGGCGGCTAGGGCGCATCCATGACCGACGACGACCTCGATGCGACGGGCCTGAAATGCCCGCTCCCCGTCCTCAAGATCCGCAAGCGGCTGACGGGCCTCCCCGCCGGTGGGACCCTGGCGGTGCGCACCGACGACCCGGCCGCCCTGGTCGATGTTCCGCATTTCTGCGCAGAGCAGGGTCACGAGGTCGTCTCGAGCGAGGAGATTTCCTTCCCGCTCCAATCCTGGGTGATCCGCAAGGGCTAGACCCCCTGAGCGGTGGCAAGCTCCACCATCACGGCGGCGTAAAACGTAGCGCTCGCCACCAGAACGAACCCGTGCCAAATCGTGTTGTGGAACGGCAGAACGTGCCAGAGGTAGAACACAACGCCGATCGTGTAGAGGCTGCCGCCAATGAAAATCAAGGCGAGGCCCATCGTGCTCATCCGCCCGATCAGCGCGTCCCCGGCGAGCGCGCCGATCCAGCCCAGCCCGAGATAGAGCGCCAGCGCCACCCACTGAAACCGCAGAGGCTGGAGGATTTTGAGGAGCGAGCCCGCCACCGCGGTGATCCAGATGAGCGTCAGGAGGAGTGTGCTCGCCCCCGCCAGAAGCACAAAAGGCGTGTAGGTCCCGGCAATCTTCAAAAAAATCGCAGTATGGTCGAGACGGCGCAGCACGCCCCGCCAGGTCGGAATACGGACCATGTGGTAGAGCGCTGAGCAGAGGATCATCGCGGTCAACGTCGTGCCGTAGATCGCGGCGGCCGCCACAGAGGTCGCATCCCCCCGCCACACCGCGGCCAGCGTGATCAGCACCGGCACAGCCATCAAGGCGCTGACGAGGCCGGTCACGTGAATGCAGGCGTCGGACCAACGCTCAGCCCGTGAGTAGTCGCGGCAGGCAAGTTCATCAGTGGCCATACCCGAAGACTACCCTTGAAAGGCGGCGCGACAAGGGCAGCCTCGGTGGATCGCCTTGCCACTGCGTTAAGTTGCGGCAGAACCGGTGGGCCAGCGCGGTGATCGTTGCATGTGAGTGTGTGTGGTGGCCGGGCCGCGCTTGTGCTTGATCACCTTTTGTTCCACGCTTTCCGCGGTGACTCGCCGGCGCACTGCGCTATGTCGCCAGCGGACGGAGGGGGTCTCATGCCGGAACTCAAGAACATCGAAATCCGCGGCGCGCGGGAGCACAATCTGAAGTCGGTCGATGTCGACATCCCCCGCGACAAGCTGGTCGTGATCACAGGGCTTTCGGGCTCCGGCAAATCGTCCCTCGCCTTCGACACGATCTATGCAGAAGGGCAGCGACGGTACGTGGAAAGCCTCAGCGCCTATGCCCGCCAGTTCCTCGACATGATGCAAAAACCCGATGTCGATCACATTTCGGGTTTGTCGCCGGCCATCTCGATCGAGCAGAAGACGACCTCCAAGAACCCGCGCTCAACCGTCGGCACGGTGACCGAGATTTACGACTACCTCCGGCTTCTCTATGCGCGGGTCGGCACGCCCTACTCGCCCGAGACGGGACTGCCGATTGAGGCACAACAGGTCTCCGACATGGTCGACCGCGTGATGGCGATGGCCGAAGGCACACGCGCCTACCTGCTCGCCCCGATCATCCGAGACCGAAAGGGCGAGTACAAAAAAGAGTTCCAGGAGCTCGCCAAGCAAGGCTTCCAGCGCGTGAAAGTCGACGGGGAGTTCTATGAGCTCGACGCGGCACCGGTGCTCAACAAGCGCTACCGCCACGACATCGACGTTGTGGTCGATCGGATCGTGGTGAAGGCGGGTCTCGAGACGCGGCTCGCCGATAGCTTTCGGACCGCGCTCGATCTCGCGGACGGGATCGCCGTTCTCGAGACCGCGGGCGACGCGCCCGAGCGCTCCACCTTCTCCGAGCGGTTCGCGTGCCCCGTCTCCGGCTTCACCATCCCCGAGATCGAACCGCGCCTCTTCTCGTTCAACGCCCCGTTCGGCGCCTGTCCCGATTGCGACGGTCTCGGCCATGAGCTGTTCTTCGACGAGCGCCTCGTGGTGCCGGACCAGAACCTGACACTCGTCGGTGGGGCCATCGCACCTTGGGCCAAGACGAACTCCCCTTACGTGCGCCAGACGATCGACGCGCTCTCAAAGCACTACGGCTTTGACAAGCGGAAGAAGTGGAAGGATCTGCCCGAAGAGGTGCAGAAGCTGATGCTCTACGGCTCCTCGGGTGAGAAGATCCAGTTCCGCTACGATGAAGGCGGGCGCGTCTACGAGATCGCCCGTCCCTTCGAAGGCGTCATTCCGAACATCGAGCGGCTCTACCGCGAGACCGAGAGCGACATGCGCCGCGAGCAGTTCGAGCGCTACCAGAACAACCGCCCCTGCGGCACCTGTGGGGGCTACCGCCTCCGGCCCGAAGCGCTTGCGGTCAAGATCGCGGGGCTCCACATCGGCCAGCTTGTCGAGATGTCGATCCGCGAGGCGCGCGACTGGGCCGAAGCGGTTCCCGAACAGCTCAGCGCCCAGAAAAACGAAATCGCCCACGCAATCCTGAAGGAGATCCGGGAGAGGTTGGGCTTCCTCGTCAATGTGGGCCTCGATTACCTGACCCTCTCCCGCGCTGCGGGGACCCTCTCCGGCGGAGAGAGCCAACGGATCCGGCTTGCCTCCCAGATCGGCTCGGGCCTCACGGGCGTCCTCTATGTTCTCGACGAGCCCTCAATCGGGCTCCACCAACGGGACAATGACCGGCTGCTGACGACGCTCAAGAACCTTCGCGACCAGGGCAACACCGTCATCGTGGTCGAGCACGACGAGGAGGCGATCCGCGAGGCCGACCATGTCCTCGACATCGGACCCGGCGCCGGCGTCCATGGCGGTCAGATCATTGCCGCCGGTACGCCAAAGCAGATCGCGAAGACCAAGGGTTCCATCACGGGGGAGTACCTGACCGGCAAGCGCGAGATCAAAGTTCCGGCTGAGCGTCGCCAAAGCACCGGCAAGTCGCTCCGCATCGAGGGTGCGACCGGTAATAACCTGAAGGACGTGACCGTCGACATCCCGCTCGGCGTCTTCTGCTGCATCACCGGCGTCTCTGGCGGCGGCAAGTCGACACTGACCATCGAGACGCTCTTCAAGACCGCGTCCATGCGCCTCAACGGCGCCCGCCAGACGCCGGCGCCCTGCCGTACGATCAAGGGGCTCGAGCATCTCGACAAGGTCATCGACATCGACCAGCGTCCCATCGGCCGGACGCCGCGCTCGAACCCCGCGACCTATACCGGCGCCTTCACTCCGATCCGCGACTGGTTCGCCGGCCTGCCCGAGGCGAAGGCCCGCGGCTACAAACCCGGCCGCTTCTCCTTCAACGTCAAGGGCGGGCGCTGCGAGGCCTGCCAAGGCGACGGCGTCATCAAGATCGAGATGCACTTCCTGCCCGACGTCTACGTCACCTGTGAGAGCTGCCAGGGCAAGCGCTACAACCGTGAGACGCTGGAGGTGCTCTTCAAGGGCAAGTCTATCGCCGACGTGCTCGACATGACTGTCGAGGACGCGGAGGAGTTCTTTGCCGCCGTCCCCGCGATCCGCGAGAAGATGACAGCCCTGATGCGTGTCGGCCTCGGCTACATCAAGGTCGGCCAACAGGCCACGACCCTCTCGGGCGGCGAGGCGCAGCGCGTGAAGCTCTCCAAAGAGCTCTCGAAACGTGCCACCGGCCGGACGCTCTACATCCTCGACGAGCCCACCACAGGGCTGCACTTCGAAGACGTCCGCAAGCTCCTCGAAGTGCTCCACGAGCTCGTCGATCAGGGCAACTCCGTCGTCGTGATCGAGCACAATCTCGACGTGATCAAAACCGCCGACTACATCATAGACATCGGCCCCGAAGGCGGTGATGGCGGCGGCGAGATCGTGGCCACCGGCACGCCCGAGGAGGTGGTTTCCGCCGAGCGGAGCCACACCGGCCGCTATCTCAAGCCTTTGTTAAACCATCGCCGGATTGCCGCCGAATAAGTAAAAGCGCCCCTCGGCCATTAACCTCTCGTTAGAACCTCTGCGGCACGCTCACCTTTGTAGGGAGTTGCGTGAGGATTGCACGATGGATCAACTGGTCTCGCTTGGCTTTGTCGCCTGTGCCGCTGTGGCGATGTTTGTCTGCCTGAATGTCGAGGGCATCCGCGAGGACGGCCTCAAGACGGTGATCGTCAGCTACGTCAGCTGATCGCGCAGACGGGCCAGAACGGCGGAGAAATCCTTGCCCCGCCCGCCCGTTGCGACGAAGGCCTCATAGAGCTCGGTCGCCCGCCGGCCCATCTCGGTCTGCCCCCCCGCCGAGATGGCCGCCTCCTGGGAGAGCTTCAGGTCCTTCAGCATCAGCTCGGCTGCGAATCCCGGCGTGTATGCGTTGTCTGCCGGGCTCTTCGGGCCGATGCCAGGTGCGGGACAGTAGCTCGTGACCGACCAGCAGGCGCCAGACGATGTGCTGACCACGTCGTAGAGCGCCTGCCAATCGAGGCCGAGCCGCTCAGCGAGATCAAAGGCCTCGCAGACGCCGAGCATCGAGATGCCGAGGATCATGTTGTTGCAGATCTTCGCAGCCTGACCGCTGCCGGCCGGTCCGCACTGGACCGTGCGAGCGCCCATAACCTCAAAGAGTGGCAGTGCCATAGCGACAGAGGTCTCGGCGCCGCCGACCATAAACGTGAGGGTTCCGGCTGCAGCGCCGGCGATCCCGCCGGAGACCGGCGCATCGACAAAGCCGATCCCGGCGGCCTCCGCGCGGGCCCCCACGGCCCGCGCCGTTGCGACATCGACTGTAGAGCAATCGACAAGCACGGACCCCGGCGCCATCGCCGGCAGCGCGGCGTCCGCCACAGCGTCGAGGATCGGTCCATCAGGCAACATGGTCACCACGATCTCCCGCCCCCCGGCGGCCGCGGCGGCACTCGCTGCGGCCACCACACCGGTCGCGCTGACAGCCGCCGTGTCAAATCCGGTCACACTATAACCCGCCGCGGCGAGGGTCTCCGCCATCGGCCGCCCCATGTTCCCGAGCCCAATAAAACCAATCTCCATCAGCGCTCCCTCACGCAAGGCCCGCCCACCCCCTCGGGGCCGCGGGTGGGTGGGTGGGGCGGCCCCGAGGGGGTGGGCTCACGACGCCTCCAGCGCCGCGACGCCCGGAAGCGTCTTCCCCTCAAGCCACTCGAGAAACGCCCCTCCCGCGGTCGACACATAGGAGAACCGCGCCCCCGACCCGGAGCCGTTGAGCGCCGCGACAGTGTCGCCGCCCCCGGCCACGGTTAACAGCGCCCCCGCCCCCGTCAGCGCCGCCGCGTGCGCCGCGGCAGCATCCGTTGCGGCGTTGAACGGCGGCACTTCAAATGCGCCGAGCGGACCGTTCCACACCAACGTCTTGGCGGTGTCGAACGCCGCTCGGATCGCAGCGACGCTCTCAGGCCCCGCATCAAGGATCATCGCATCGGGCGGACAAGCCGTCACCGGAACCGTCTCGGAAGGCGCCCCAACTTCAAACGCGCGCGCGACGACCGCGTCGCTTGGCAGCACCAGTTCGACACCCGCCGCCGTTGCTTTCGTCATGATCTCCCGCGCCGTGTTGCCCAACTCATGCTCACAGAGCGACCGCCCAACATCGATCCCTTGAGCTGCGAGAAACGTGTTCGCCATGCCGCCTCCGATCACGATCCGGTCGACCCGGTCCAACAGATTGCCGAGAAGCGCAAGCTTGCTCGACACTTTCGCCCCGCCGACAACGGCCACGACCGGCCGCTCGGGCGCCCCCAGCGCCCGCTCGAGCGCGCTGAGCTCCGCCTCCATCAATCGCCCGGCCGCCGAGGGCAGAAGCCGCGCCAACCCCTCCGTCGACGCATGGGCGCGGTGCGCGGCTGAGAACGCATCGTTGACATAGACATCGCCGACAGCCGCCAGAGCCTCGGCAAAGACAGGATCGTTCGCCTCCTCGCCCTCGTGAAAACGTGTGTTTTCAAGGAGCAACACTTCGCCCTGAGCAAGCGCGCGGACAGCCGCGCTTGCCGCGGGTCCGATGCAGTCCGGCGCAAACATGACCTCTCGCTCAAGTGCGTCGGCCAGCGGTTGGCGCGTGACGGAAAGGCTCATCTCCGGCACCGGTTTGCCCTTCGGCCGGCCAAAATGGGCCAGCAGAATTGGCGTGCCACGCGCCTCGAGGATCGCGTGGATGGTCGGCACGATCCGCTCGATCCGAGTGGCATCGGTCACACGGCCGTCCTCGACAGGCACGTTGATGTCGACGCGGGTCAGCACCCGCTTGCCGCTGAGATCCATGTCCTCGAGCCGCTTCCAGGCCATGGGCCCCTCCCCTACCGCCAAACCGCCATCCACTCCGTCACGCGAAAGAGCTGCTTGCCGAGCGCGCTGGCCACGCCCCAGCCGAGAAAGTGCACGTCGATCGCCCAGAGCGCAAAGACCGTGCCGACAAGACCGAGTGCGTGCCAGAGCCGCATGACACGCCTAAAGCATCGCCTCCACTTTCTCCACCACGCGCTCGGACGTGATGTTGAAGTGGCGATAGGCATCTTTTGCCGGTGCCGACGCGCCGAAGGTCTCCATGCCGACGAAATCGCCCTTTTCACGGCGCCCCCGCTCGCCATAGAGCCAGCGATCCCAGCCAAACCGCACGCCGGCCTCGACGCCGACCCGCACCGGGCCGCGAGGCAGCACGCGACGACGATAGGTGTCGGGTTGCTCCTCAAAAAGCTCCCAGCAGGGCATGGAGACCACGCGCGTGCCGACGCCCTTGGCCTGGAGCGCCTCCCGCGCGGCGAGCGCGATCTCAACCTCCGATCCAGTTGCGAGAAGCACCGCCTGCAGCGTCCCTTCGGCCTCCCTGAGGATATAGCCCCCACGCTCCACCAGGTTCTTCGAGCTGAACTCCGTCCGCACCGCCGGCAGCCCCTGACGCGAGAGCGCCAGGACCGAGGGCGTGTTCATCGTGCGGACCGCGATCTCCCAGGCTTCCATCGTCTCTGTGACATCGGCTGGGCGAAAGACGCGGATGTTCGGGATCGTGCGGAGGCTCGCCAGATGCTCCACCGGCTGGTGCGTCGGCCCATCCTCACCGAGGCCGATCGAATCATGAGTCATCACATAGACGACCCGCAGACCCATCAGACAGGAGAGCCGGAGTGCCGCGCGCGCGTAATCCGTGAAGACGAGGAACGTCCCGCCATAGGGCAGGATCCCGCCATGGAGCGCCATACCGTTCATCGCGGCCGCCATGCCGTGCTCGCGGATACCGAAATGGATGTAGCGCCCCTTGGTGTTTCCGGGCTCGTGCACACCGAGATCGGAGGTCTGCGTGTTGTTGGAGCCTGTCAGGTCCGCCGAGCCGCCAAACGTCTCCGGCAGGACCTTGTTGATCACCTCGAGCGCCATTTGCGAAGCATTTCGCGTCGCGGCTTTCGGTTGGCTTTCGGCCACGGCACGCTTGAAGCCTCGGACGCTGGTCGCAAGCGCACTCGGGACGTCGCCGGCGAGCTGGCGCTCGAACCGCGTCCGCCGGCGGGCGGGAACCTCGGCAAGCCGCGCCTGCCATTCTGCCCGCGCAACCTGGCCGCGCTTGCCGATGGCGGCCCACGCACCGCGGATGTCATCCGGAATCTCGAAGGGCGGATGGCTCCACCCATAGGCCTCCCGCGTCGCGGCAATCTCTGCGTCATCCGTGATTGCGCCATGCGCCTTTGCCGTGCCCGCTGCGGTGGGCGCGCCGATCCCGATCTCGGTCTTGCAGGCGATCATCGACGGGCGACGGCCGGTCTTGGCCTCCGTGATCGCCGCATCGATCGCCTCTGGGTCGTGACCGTCGACCTCGGAGACCGCCCAACCGGCCGCGCGAAAGCGGCGGATCTGGTCGGTCTCATCCGCGAGCCCGACCTCCCCGTCGATCGAGATGTTGTTGTTGTCCCAAAGCACGATCAGCTTGGAGAGCCGCTGCCGGCCGGCGAGGCCGATCGCCTCATGACTGACGCCCTCCATCAGGCATCCGTCACCGGCAATGCAATATGTGTGGTGATCCACCAGCCCCTTGCCGTAGCGCGCAGAGAGCACACGCTCCGCCAATGCAAATCCCACGGCGTTGGCAAGGCCCTGGCCGAGAGGGCCGGTCGTCGTCTCGATCCCGGCGGCATGCCCGAACTCCGGATGGCCCGCGGTCTTCGCCCCGAGCTGGCGAAAGTTCCGGATCTCCTCAATCGGCAGATCTGCATACCCGGTCAGGTGCAAGAGACCGTAGAGCAACATCGAGCCGTGCCCGGCCGACAGGATAAAGCGGTCCC
>JBCCWM010000095.1:0-13076 GCA_039193505.1 Pseudomonadota bacterium
CGCGGGACGCTATGATGGCGCTTCGCTCGATCATTGGTGGGTCAACTGGGCCGATGTGGCGCAGCGAGTCCTGATCCTGCGTGGCACTCTGGGAGAGCTTCGACTGCGTGGTACGGCGTTCGAGGTCGAGCTGCGCGGGCTGAGCGAGGCGTTGAACCGGCAGGTCGGGCGCGCCTATACGCCTGGCTGCGACTGCGAGCTCGGCGACGGGAAATGCGGAGTGGACCTGTCGCAACCGGCCTTCAGCACCACATTGGCCCTGACTGCGGCGCCGGTGGGTGCCGTGGTGCGCGTGCCGTCGCTTGACGGCTATGCGGAGGGCTTCTTTGCCTATGGTCGTCTGACCTGGACGAGCGGCGCGAATGCGGGGGTGATTGCGCCGATCAAAAACGACCTCACTGTCGGAGGTGAACGGCGGCTCGAGCTCTGGGAGGCACCGGCCTTGCCAGTCGAGGTTGGCGACACGGTGTCCTTGACAGCCGGGTGCGACAAGCGTGGCGAGACCTGCCGGCTCAAGTTCAACAACTTTCTGAATTTCAGAGGCTTCCCGCACATGCCGGGCGAGGATTGGGTGACGGCCTACCCGAGGGCCGGTGAGGTCAATGAGGGCGGAACGCAGAGTTGGATCACCTATGCCCACGAGGACTGAAATCGTGGCCGAAGCGCGGACCTGGATCGGAACGCCCTATGTGCACCAGGCGAGCTGCCTGGGGGCTGGGGCGGACTGCCTTGGCTTGCTGCGCGGTGTGTGGCGTGCGCTCTACGGGGCGGAACCCGCACCTGTGCCCGCCTACACCTGGGATTGGTCGGAGCCTGACGGTGTTGAGCGCCTGATGGCGGCAGCAGTCGAGCATTTGGTTGAGGAGCGCGATGCCAGGCCCGGCTCGGTCCTGATCTTTCGGATGCGCCAGTCCAGTGTGGCCAAGCACATCGGCATTTTGACCGACGCCAGTCCCAAGCGGTTCATCCACGCCTACACCCGCGCTGGCGTCGTCGAGGCGGCGCTTTCGGAGGCCTGGGCGCGGCGGATCGCGGGTGTGTTCGCATTCCCCGAGAGGAGATAACCGATGGCGACGATTTTGCTTGCAGCCGCCGGCGCCTCGGTCGGTGGTGCTGTCGGGGGATCTTTGCTTGGGATCACGACGGCGGCGCTCGGGCGGGCGACCGGAGCGACGCTCGGCTCGATCCTAGATCAGCGGCTCTTTGGGGCTGGTGCCGAGGTTGTCGACGTGGGCCGTGTCGATCGCTTTCGTCTGATGGGCTCGCGCGAGGGCACGCCGATCCCTCGCGCCTGGGGCCAGATGCGGATTGCGGGCCAGGTGATCTGGTCCTCGAACTTCATTGAGAGCGTTACGACGTCCGGGGGCGGCAAGGGGGCCCCCGCTGCGCCTGCGACACGGACCTACAGCTACTCGATCAGTCTTGCGATCGGTCTGTGCGAAGGGGAAGTCACCCGGATCGGCCGGGTTTGGGCCGATGGACAGTTGGTGAACCTGTCGGACGTGACCTGGCGGCTCTATCCTGGCAGCGAGACGCAGCTGCCGGACGCATTGGTTGCGGCAAACCTGCCCGAAGGGGAGGCGCCAGCCTTCCGCGGTACGGCCTATGTGGTGATCGAGGATCTGGATCTGACGCCCTATGGCAACCGGATCCCGCAGTTCAGTTTCGAGGTGATGCGAAACGCGGGCGCGGGTTCGGACGTTGAGGTCGCAAACCCCGGCGCGCTGATCCAAGGCGTCGCTCTCGTGCCCGGAACCGGGGAGTACTCGCTCGCCACGGAGCAAATCCTTTTCAATGACGGGAAAGGTGTGACGCGCACGGCCAACGTGAACAACGATTTCGGTGTGCCCGACATTGAGCGCGCGCTCGAGCAGCTGGATCTGGAACTGCCGGCCTGTCAGTCCGTTGTCTTCGTGGTCAGCTGGTTCGGGGATGATCTCCGGGTCGATCGATGCACCCTCCGCCCGCGGGCCGAACAGACCGAGCAGGATGCGGAGACCATGGCCTGGACGGTGTCCGGCGAGACACGCGCCTCCGCGCGGCAGGTGTCCTATGTCGATGATCGCCCAGGGTTCGGCGGAACGCCCGCTGACGCGGCGGCTGTGCAGGCCATCCGGAAGCTGAACGAGAGCGGCAAGAAGGTTGTTTTCTATCCGTTTATCCTCATGGACATCCGCGAGGGGAACGGTCTGGAGAACCCCTGGACCGGGGCAGGTGAGCAACCGCCGGTGCCCTGGCGGGGGCGGATCACGCTCTCCCGCGCGCCCGGTGTCAGTGGCAGCCCGGATCAGAGCTCTGCGGCGGCGGCAGAGGTTGCGGCCTTCTTCGGCACCGCTGCGCCGGGAGATTTTGCGGTCGGCGATGGGACGGTCAGCTACTCCGGACCCGCGGAGTGGAGCTATCGGCGGTTTATCCTCCACTACGCCGCGCTGTGTGCGGCGGCTGGCGGCGTCGATGCGTTCTGCATTGGATCGGAGATGCGCAGCCTCACCCAGATCCGGAGCGCCGTTGACGCGTTTCCAGCGGTCGACGCCTTGAGGACGCTCGCTGCGGACTGTCGTGCGATCCTCGGGCCCGATGTGAAGATCGGGTACGCAGCAGACTGGTCGGAGTACTTCGGGTACCAACCGGGCTCTGGCGATGTCTTCTACCACCTCGACCCGCTCTGGGCCGATGGCGAGATCGATTTTGTCGGGATCGACAACTACATGCCGCTCTCTGACTGGCGGGACGGCACCGAGCATCTCGATGCCGGTGCGGGCTCGATCTACGACCTCGACTATCTGACGGGCAATGTTGCTGGCGGCGAGGGGTATGACTGGTTCTACGCGTCCTCCGCGGCGCGGGACGCCCAACTGCGCACGCCCATTGAGGACGGGGCCTATGGAGAGCCTTGGGTGTTTCGCTACAAGGACCTTCGGAACTGGTGGTCGCGCCCGCATCGGAACCGGATCGGCGGTGTTCGCGCAGCGGTCGACACGCCGTGGCAGGCTGAGATGAAGCCGATCTGGTTCACCGAGTTCGGCTGCCCGGCGGTCGATAAGGGCACCAACCAGCCGAACGTCTTTATCGATCCGCAATCGTCCGAGAGCTTTGTCCCATACTATTCAACCGGTTCCCAGGATGACTTCATCCAGACGCGATACCTCCAGGCAGTGCTCGGATACTGGGGCCAGGCGGAGAACAACCCCGTCAGCCGCGTCTACGGCGAGCCCATGATTGACCTCGGTCGGGCGCATGTCTGGGCCTGGGATGCTCGGCCATGGCCGGACTTTCCGAACCGCCTCGATGTTTGGGCCGATGGGCGGAACTATGGACGAGGGCACTGGATCTCGGGGCGGACGTCCCTCGTCGCCCTCGCCGATCTTGCGACGGAGGTTGCGGCGCGGGTGGGAGTGACGGATGTCAACGTGTCCGGGCTTCACGGTGCTGTGCGCGGGTTTGTCATCGCCGGGACAGAGACGGCGCGCCAGAGCCTCCAGCCTTTGATGCTTGCCGGCGGGTTCGATGCGTTCGAAGAGCGTGGTTCGCTGGTCTTCCGCACACGGGGCGCCGAGGGTGTGCGCGATCTCGACACCGCGCAGATGGTTGTTGAGGAGGCAGAGGGGCCGGTGGAGCTGACCCGCCTTCCGCTCGCCGAAACGCCTCATCGGGTTCGGGCGAGCTTCGTTGCGCACAACAAGAACTACCAGCAGAGTGCCGCTGAGGCGCGGTATCCGGGCGTGGGTGAGCTGACGACCTCGGTCTCAGACATGCCGATCGCGATGGAGGCTGACGAGGCAGGTCAGATCACTGAGCGATGGCTCGCGGAGGCCCATGTCGGGAGAGACCAAGCGCGGTTCGTTCTTCCCCGGTCCATGCAGGCCGTGGGTCTCGGCGACGTTGTCAGGATTGAGGCTGGGCGGCGCGAGATGCTCTTTCGCATCGACCGGATCGAGGAGGGGCTTGGACGGAGCGTCGATGCGACCAGGATAGAGCGTGACCTTTATGTGCCGCGCGTGCGCCAGGTGGAGCTTGTGGCGCCCCGAGGGACGACGCAGCCCTCGCGCCTCTACGTGGAGATCATGGATCTGCCGCTTCTTGATGGGTCCGAGCTCGCGCACGCGCCGCATATCGCGGCAACGGCAAGCCCTTGGCCCGGCCCAGTGTCGGTTTGGATGGCACCGGCCGACTACGGCTATGCGTACCAAGGCGAGATCCCGGGGCCGAGCCCAATGGGCGAGCTGACTGTCCCGCTGGTGCGGGCCGCGCCCGATCTATGGGCAGGGCAAGAAGCGGTCGTGCAACTCTCGAGCGGGGCCCTTGAGAGCCGCTCGCGCGAGGACGTGCTCAACGGCGCAAATGCCGCGGCGCTGCGCACCGATGGCGATTGGGAGGTGATCCAGTACGAGACCGCAGAGTTGATCGGTCCACTGACCTATCGCCTTTCAGGGCTCCTCCGCGGACAGGCCGGGACGGACGGGATCATCCCGGACGCTTGGCCCGTGGGCACGGACTTCGTCGCGTTGAATGGTCGGGCCGTACAGCCCGACTTGCCGCTCTCCGCCCGCGGGCTGGAGCGGCACTACCGCGTGGGGCCAGCGTCCCTGGCCTACGATGCGCCCGCGTACATTCACTTGGTAGAGACGGTTGAGGGCGTCGGGCTGCGCCCCTACGCCCCAGCGCAGCTCCGGGCTGTGGGTGAGGGGGGTGACATCCGCCTCACCTGGATCCGGCGCACTCGGATCGATGGGGATGTTTGGAGTGCTGGCGAGGTCCCGCTTGGCGAGAGCTTCGAGCGCTACCAAGTGCGCATCCTCCGCGGCGGCGCTCTTTTGCGCGAGCGGGAAGTGGCGGCCTCCGAGGATGTCTACACGGCGGCCGAGCAGGCTGCCGATGCGCCCGGGCCTTGGACGGTTGAGGTCGCTCAAATCTCGGAACGCTTTGGCCCTGGGCTTTATTCAAGGATCGACATCAATGCCTAGCACAACCCAATTCGGCCTGCCCCTCCTCGCGGCAGCGCAGGCGCAAAAGCATGTGACGGTCAACGAGGCCCTCTCTCGCCTCGATGCCGCCGCACAGCTTCGCGTGGTCTCCTCGAACCTGACGACGCCGCCCGGCAGTCCAGTAGAAGGGGCAGCCTATCTTGTGCCGGCGGGTGCAACCGGCGCTTGGGCGAGCCAGCCCGGACAGATTGCTGTTTCTGTGAACGGCGCCTGGGTGTTCCTGGCGCCGCGCGCGGGCTGGCGGCTCTGGGATGAGGCGGCGCCCGACTGGTACATGTTTGACGGCGTCGCCTGGCAGAGGGGGGCGCTGGTCGTCAGTGCGGGCGGTGCCGGGACATCGGTTCGCGTGATTGAGATCGACCACACACTGAGTTCGGGCAGCACGGACACCGTCTCAGCCGCGATCCCCGCCTTTGCGCAAGTGACGGGCGTGACGGGGCGGGTCATCTCGGCGATCGGTGGCGCGTCAGCGTGGAGCATCGGGGTGCCGTCTGACACAGTGCGGTATGGCCAGGGGCTCGGCACTGGGCTCAACAGCTTTTTGACCGGGCTCTCGGGGACGCCAGTGACCTACTATGCGACGACGGACTTGGTTCTGACCGCCTCTGGAGGCGACTTTACCGGTGGCTCAATCCGCATCGCCGTCCACGTGACGGAATTGAGCCCGCCGCGCGCAGTCTGATCCCACTCAGTAACTTGTTTTAAGGCGCGCAGCCTTCAAGTTGGCTGTGGCCTTCTTCTGGAGCGCCATGTGGCTCAGCCAGATGGCAGCGAAGAAGCCTGCAAATGCGTAGGTGAGTGCTGTCGCCAGTCCTTCGGCGTTGGCGTAGCGCAGCACGTCGTTCGCGACCATAAAGGCGAACAGAACAAGGGCGCCCGTGCGCATTAGCGTCCTCATCGAGAGCTTGTTGACGATCCAGCCGAGGCGGTGGAACCATCCCATGAGGCGCTGTTGCTCCATATCCACGACGGCGAGGAGCGCTTGCGCGCCTGCGCTGTTGGGATTGATGGCCAACGCGCTCAAACCGGCCTCCGTTGCCTTCGAATAGCTCTTGCTTGCCCAAAAAGCCCAACCGATCGCCTCGTGCGAAAACGCATCGTTTGGGTCGAGCCGCAGCGCTTCGCGGGCATGGCGCTCCGCGAGACCGCCGTCGCGGCGGAGCGAGGCTGCCCTCGACAGGAGGGCATGGGCCTCGCTCATGTTGGGGCGCAGCTGCACCAAAGCCTCCGCTTCTCGTCGAAGTCCCTCCGCGTCATTGTCGCGGAGGGCGCGTGCACATCGGATCTCGAGAGCGTTCCAGTTCTGCGGATCGAGCCGCAGTGCCTCGGCGAGGGCTGCATCCGCGGTCCCATTGTCATCCATCACGACGGCAATCCAGGCCCGCGCCACATGCGCGAGGGGCAGTTCCGGATCCGCACTCAGGGCGCGGTCGGCCTCCTCGGCGGCGGCAAAGTACTGGGCCATTTGAAACAGGCACATTGAGAGGCGCGCATGTGCCAGCGCATTGGCCGGATCGTCCGTGAGAGTGTCCTCAAACAGGGTCTTCGCCCGCGTGTAGTCGCCCCGATCAAACGCGCCGATGGCCGTGAACATGGACAGCGTGGTCATCCGACACCCCTCACGTGATCCCGCCGATGATCGAGCGCACGATTGTGTCCGGGAAGACGACAGTCTTCAGGATGTAGGCGACGGCGATGAGGAGGAGCGCGACGCTCCACCTGCCACGCGCCGTGCCGTTCTTCACGTGAAGCGTGAAGAGAACCTCCTGTCGGTCGTACATATAGGCCGTGCCGAGGATCAGCGTGAGATATGAGGCAGAGAGGAGGACCTCTCCGACAAGTTCGGCAATGCTGCCAGTGTCGGCGAGATCGAAGGTCGCCCGTGCCGCGAGGCGCAGGGCAACAGCAGTGGCCGCCGCCGCCGCAAAGACGAGCCACTGGCGTTGCCTGTCCTGCGACCCGAGGGCGGCGGCGTTGACCCCTGCCCAAACAAACCCGATCAGCGGGCCGGCGATGATCGCCGTCAGCATAACCGCGGTTGGCGAGGACGCTACACTCGGCCGTGCCCCGGGCAGGACGTTGGGCGGAGAGCGATACCGCACGGATCAGCCGCGCCCGTGCGCCTTCAAAAACGCCATCACATCGTCATACCGCCCGCTCTCGTTGGCGTAGGTTGCGTAATTGCGCGCTGTCGTGAGCCACTCCGTGACACTCGAGAGGGCACCGCGCGTTGCCTGCGTCAGCATCCGCTCGTCGATCGGCACCTCCCCGCCAGCCTCGAGCGTCGCATCGATCGCCATGTCGGCGGCAGTTTCCACGATCAGCCCGAGATCTGCGCCAGAGAGGCCCGAGGTCTCTGCCGCAATCCGGTCGAGCCGGAGTCCCGCGGCAGCCGGCCGCGTGCCAAGCTCGAGCGCCAGTATCGCTGCCCGCGCCTCACGATCGGGCGGCGGGACAAAGAACAGGCGGTCAAACCGGCCGGGGCGCAAAAATGCGCCATCAATCGACCAGGGCACATTGGTCGCTGCCAAGACCAAAACGCCCTCATTCCGCGCGCCGGTGCCGTCCATCTCCGACAGAAAATGGCTCACGAGCTGGGCATTGTGGGTCGCCGAGGCACTTGTCCTCTTGGACCCGAGCGCGTCGATCTCGTCGAAAAAGAGGATCGCAGGCGCTTGGTGGCGCGCCTTGTCGAAGACCGCGGTCAGGTGTCGCTCGGACATGCCCGACAGCGGATCGAGGATGTCAGAGATCGAAACGGAGATGAAGGGACAGCCAACCTCGCCCGCTGTCGCGCGCGCAATCAGTGTCTTGCCACAGCCAGGAGGTCCAAACAGAAGGACGCCGCCGCCGGCGCGCTTCTTGAAGCGGGAGAGCAGCCCCGCTTGCGCAAAGGGGGCTATAATCCGGCGGCGAATGTCGCGTTTGACCTCGTCGAGCCCGCCGATGTCGTCAAAGCTAAGTGCTGGCGGATCCTCGCTCGGCGGCGTCGTAGCCGCGCCGCTGTCGCGACCGCCCACGACGCGCAACACACGGTCACCCGCGGGTGCAGGCGATGCCTCTGTCACGGGGCTTGCGTCCCAAAGAGCGGCATCCTCGTCCATGCCGGCAGCTCGGAAGACGTCGGCCACAAGGGCACGGTCGTCGGTCCCAGGCACCCCATCGGGATCCAGTTCAAGCGCGAGCTCGAGCGCACGGGAGGCCATCGCGGCTGCCATGGCGCGCCGCATCACAGCCAGCCTGAGCGTCAGATTGTGGGGTTGCTTCTCGAGACGGGCGAACAGGGCATCGAGGTTTTTGTCGTCCATAATCGTCCTCCACCCCAGCTCCATTCCACAGGGCACAGGCGCCAGGCAAGCCCGACACGCAACCACTGTGATTTCATGCAGGAGTGTCGCCGATCCAATGCCGCGCCGAAAGAGGTTCAACGGCCTGTTTACAGACATGCTTTAGGCCGCAAAGGATCTTTTTCGACAGGCCAGCCGATGCCCCTTGAGACCCCCTTGACCAAGTCCGAGGTCGCCGCAATCCAAGGCAGCTTTGCCCGTCTCGTGCCCAAAGCCGACGAGCTTGCGCGGGAGTTTTACGACCGGCTCTTTCGCGACAATCCGTCTGTGCGGTCTCTGTTCCCCAACGATATGACAAAGCAGCGCGAAAAGCTTGTCTCGACGCTCGCTTTCGTGGTGCGTGGGCTCGGCGACATCACTCAGATCGAGGATGCCGTAAAGAGCCTTGGTGTGCGCCACCGCGGCTATAGGGCGATCCCTGCACATTACATGGCGGTCGGTGCCGCGCTTCTCGGAACGCTCGAAGCGCGGCTTGGATCGCTCTGGACGCCGGAGCTCGCAGCAGCCTGGAAGAAGGCATACGCCGTGGTCTCGAAGACCATGATCGACGCGGCGAACAATCGGGCGGCCTAGAGACCAATGCCTCCGACGCGCGCCATCAGCCATGGGAAACCGACGGCTGCCCAGTCAACGCGAGCGCTAACCCAAGCCTTGGAACTCGTCGCTCGGATGCCGTCACTTGCCAACCGAGCGGCGGTGCTCGCGTTTCGCGCGCATGGCGCGGGCAAAACCTCCGCGCCCCCAATCGCCTCTGCCTACACCGCTGTGATCGAGGAGTTCTCGAAAATCGCGTCTGCCCTTAAGATCGGGGAAGACGACCTCGGCTTGACGGAGGCCGAAGCCCAAGGGCTCCAAGACGTGATCTGGGCGGACCAGAGCCTCTCTGAGGCGGTCGATGGGTTTGTGGTTCAGGCTTATTTCGTGCGCGCGCAACTTTCCGGACCGGCGCGCGCCGATGACGGTGAGCTGATGCGTCTCGCGGAGCTGACGTCTGGATCGCTCTTCGCATCGCTCGAAACGGCCACACAGGCCGTCCAGGCCAAGCTCGCCGATCTGGCGCGGGTCGAGCAGGAGACGTCAGATCAGGTGCGCGATCTGACGATCAACACCGTGAGCAAACTGAACGACCTCACCCGCAGCATTCAGATGATCGCCATAAACGCCTCGATCGAGGCCGGACGCGCGGGGGAGGCGGGCCGAGGGTTCTATGTCATTGCAAATGAGATCCGCGAGCTCAGCAGCAATGCGCAATCGGCTGTCGACGGTGTCAGCAAAGGTCTCCAGCGGCTCGGCCCCGGATCGTAGGTCTCACCCCGCGTCGTGCCCCGTGACGAGGTGGAGACGCCACGTCGCCATCTGCATCGCGAAAGCGGCGTCACGGTCCATGGGGCGGTGAAAGTGGTGCCCCTGTCCCAAAGTACAGCCCGCTTCGAGCACGCACTGGGCCGTCTCTTCGCGCTCTATGCCCTTCACCACAACTCGCAGGTCGAGTGTCTCGGCAAGCGTGATCATTGCCTGGAGAAAAGGCTCGTCCGCCGCAACCGACGCATCAAGTTTGAGTGTGTCGATCGGCCAGTCCCGCAGGGGCGTGAGACTTGCGCCGTCTTCACCCAGACCATCATGTGTGATCCCACCGCCGCGCGCCGCAACGCGGGTCAATGAGCGCAATACCTGCACGCTGTCCTGGTCCCGCGCGCTTGGCGTGACCTCGAAAACGAGGTCGCGCCATTCGAGCCCTGCGCTCACCAACAGCCAGTCCACGTCGTCCACGAAGTCTGGATCTGCGAGATCAAAGTGCGTGGCGTTGATCGCGACAGGCAGGGGACGCGCGCCCCGTCGCCGCCACTCCTGCATTGCAGACAGACTGCGGCGGAGCATGCGGTGGGTGAGCTCTTGCGCCGCGCCGGGGGCGGTCAGGACGCGGGAGAAGTCTTTTGGCGTCAGGAGACCGCGCTGCTCGTCGCGCCAGCGTGCCAGCGCTTCGAACCCCGCGATGCGTCCCGTCGCCAGACAGAGAACGGGCTGGAAGAAGGGCTCAATCTCATCCGCGGCGAGCGCTGCCTCGAAGCGGGCGAGCAAGGCCCTGACATTGTGGGTCCGGTCGAGCTCGGCCGTGTAGACCGCGCGTCCGTCCCGATCCCGATCCTTCGCTGCGCAGAGCGCCGTCTCCGCCCCCTCTCGCAAAGCGGCAATGCCGCAGCCGTCGAGATCGGCGCGATGGCAGAGACCCATGAACAGCTTTTGGGGGCCGGCGTCGCGCCGCAACCGTGCAAGACTGTGCAGGTTGATGGCGTCCGTTCGCTCCAGCGCTGCGACAACCCGCTCGCCGATCCGTCCTAGGAGCGCATCTGCCTCAAACATCTCCTGGATCTTTGGCACCAGCGCACCCAGATCGGCGGTCGGGCTTTCGGCAGAGGAGGCACCCTCCATCTCAAACAGCACGAGTGTCAGCGGCGCGTCCGCGCTCTTCAGGCGGTCTTCGGCACGCGCGAGAAACCCCTCACAGTCGAACACCCCCGTCACTGGATCCAAGCGATGGGCCTCTCTTGTCGCAAGATCGGCGCGGAGCACCGTTGCTGCAATCGCCGCAAGCCCCTCGAGCCTTGAGAGGTGATCGCGCGAGATCGCTGTCGGAGTTCGGTCACAGAGGAGGACCGCGCCAATTGGGCCATCGGGCCCCCCGATGGGGCATTGCCCAACGGCATGCATACCAACCTGCGCAAGAGACTGTGGGCCGAGCGCATCGTCTCGCATCGGCGCCGGCAGCTCTGACCCAACGCCATCGGCCAGTCCGGTCGAGGCAACGACATCCCCGCCCACCATGATGAGGGCGACGGGTGCTCCGCCGACATGGGCCGCAAGGTTGGCGAGGTGCGTCAGCGCCGCGCTGATGTCCGGCGCCCAGGGCCCAGGCTGGGACATTTGCGTGCGCCACGCGCCTTTGTCGTCCGGGGTAACGGTGTTTGACACGATCTCACTCTTCAACGGCTGGGCATCGATGCACCCGGACAGCACGAGTATTTGGCCGGAGTGTAAACAATCCATTCCCAGATGCCCCATTACCGCTGAAAAGAGGCGCTGCCATTGCGCTGGGCGCAATTCACAATGCCCGCCCCCGTCCGTTCAGCGTCGCGCGCCGCCAACTATTTTTGATCGGTAAACACACTGGCTTTGGATCGCGAGGCGCACAGCCCGAAGGGGCTGCTCCCGGATCCACGCATTCCGATGAGGAACGACGATGTCGACGGAGACGTATCATGCGCTCACGCGCCCGCCCGATCCTGGGGCCCCCTTGATCTTTGCGTTTCACGGAACCGGCGGCGATGAGCGGCAGTTGTTTGGCCTCGCCGCGGGGCTCGTGCCCGGGGCGGGCGTTGTCGCGCCAAGGGGCGACGTGACCGAGGGGGAGGCCCCGCGGTTTTTTCGACGCACCTGCGACGGCGGGTACGATCTCGACGACCTGCGCCGACGCGCGCAGCACATGTTGGCATTTGTCGAGGCCTGGCGCGACACGGCGCCCGACGCACCGGTCTATGCGTTCGGCTACTCGAACGGGGCCAACATACTGGCAGCCCTTCTCCTTTCGGGGCCCCATCTCTTTGCGAAGACTGCCCTTCTGCATCCCTTGGTCTCCTGGCAGATGCCGGAGATGGATCTGTCAGGTGTGCCGGTGCTGGTGTCAGCGGGGCGGCGGGATCCGGTCTGCCCTTGGCCTGCAACAGAGACGCTTCTGGCGGATCTCGAGGCGCGTGGGGCGCGTCTGACCCGGGAGGTGCACCCGGGCGGGCATGAGCTTCGCCAAAGCGAGCTCGACGCCCTCCGCGTCTTCTTCAATCCCTAGCCTGTCGCCATGTGGAGCGATTTGAGCGTTGAGAGGAGGGCCGCCTCCTCCTCCGCCCAATCGAGGAAATCGGCGATGTGAGGCTCTGTCTCCGCGCCGTGGCGGCAGGCGACGAAGTAGCTCACCCCCATGCAGAGCACTGGGCCGAAGGGACTGACCAGCCGCCCGTCGCTCAGTGCGCCATGGACAAGGAGCGAGCGCGAAAGCGCCACACCGGTCCCCGACACCGCCGCATCGATCGCGTGATCGGCGGCCTGACGCGCGAACCGCACCCCGGTCCGCGGCGCCTGTCCGGCGAGCCCGGCTGCGCGGAACCAGCTGTTCCAGTTCGGGCTCTCGGCGAAGACAGACAGGCTCGTGTCGTGGAGAAGCGATGCGCGCAGAATGTCCTTGGGCGTCCGAAGATCCAACCGCTCGATCAGCTCGAGGCTGGCCACGGGGATCAGGAGCTCCTCATGGAGACGCCTCGCATAAAGCGTCTCGGGCAGGCTGCGGGTGAAGCGGATCACAATATCTGGCCCCCCCGGCGACATGTCGACCAACGCCGAGTCCGTCTCCACGCTCACATCGAGCTCGGGGTGACGCTCCGTGAACCGATGGAGCCGCGGCAGCAGCCACTTTGCGATCACCGCCCCGCTCGAGTTGATGCGGAGGCTCTTGAGAGGGCTCGGGCGCACTCTGTCGACGGCCTGTCGGATCTGCAGGAACGCCGCCGTGAGGTCCGGCTGGAGCTGGCGCCCCTCATCGGTCAGGGCCACAGATCGCGCCGTCCGCTCGAACAGCGTCACGTCCAGATCTGCCTCCAGCGCGCGGATCTTCTGGCTCACCGCACTCGGCGTCACCGAGAGCTCCGTCGCGGCCGACTTGAACGACAGCCGGCGCGCCGCCGCCTCGAACGCGCGC
>JBCCWM010000096.1:0-13065 GCA_039193505.1 Pseudomonadota bacterium
ATCGGGACATGGGCCGCGGCCGCGAGGCGCGCACGCGCTGTCATCCACATCTCGCGGCAGGCCTGCCAGTCGCGCAACTCCGTCTCAGGCTCGTTTCTGGAGCGCGCCACGAATGAGGGGAAATGAGCCCGCCCCGAATCCTGGCCTGCTACGTGATAGCGCAGGTCGAACGACCACCGGAACCCGTCTGAGCGGTTGGGAAGCGCCGCGTGCGGCGTCAGCGGATCGAGAAGCACCACGCCCCCTGCCCCAACCGGCGTCGGCACTGAGTGGGCCTCATCCACAAACCCATCCGCGATCCCCGTCTGCTTTTTCGCACAATGCGGCAGCATCTCCTGGTCCGACATCTTCGGCACCACAGTCAGACACCCGTTCTCGACGGTCGCATCCGTGACCGCCACCCACACGGTCAACATCTCCGTCTCGTCCGCTTCGGCGAGCGCCACGCCCCGGTCCTGGTGCCAGTCCGTGCCGCCCACATGCGCGCGCACTTCGCCCGCCGCGAGCTTTGCCGCCGGTGGCTTGATGCGCACATGCTGGATCGGGTTGGACATGATCTCGGCGCCAAGAAGCGCCTCGGCAACATCGAGGATCCGCGGCGCGGTCAGCAGATCGAACACCGCCGGGCCGATGTGGAACGGGGTGTCGGGCGCAATCGGATCGCCGGGAAGCGAAATGTCCATCGGCTGGAACCAGTCGCACCCCGCTTGGTAGGCTGCCAGGAGCTTTCCCCAAAAGTCGAGCCCTGCCCCGGCGGGCACGCGCCCCTCAGCCTCCCACCCGGCATAGAGCTCATCGAGGAGCGTTTCGTACTCGGCCCGGAGCGGCGCCATCACATCCTCGTCGAGGACATTCTCGACGACCAGATAGCCCTGGGTCCGGAACGTGTCGATCTCGGTCTTTGAGAGCATGGCGGCCTCCTTCTAGGGCAGCAGGATCTCGACGATCGGTGGCCAGATCAAGAGGACCGAGAGGGCCAAGATCTGGATGCAGATGAACGGCAGGAACCCCTTGAAGATGTCCGTCAGCGAGATGTGGGGCGGCGCCACCGATTTAAGGTAGAACGCCGCCGGACCGAAGGGCGGGGACAGAAAGCTCACTTGCATGTTCATACAGAACACCACTCCGAACCAGACTGCCAGATACTTCGCCTGGAGGGGATCCCCGAGAAAGCCGATTTCCTCGATCGGCAGGCGCTGGATGATCGGCAGAAACACTGGGATGATCAGAAGCACAATGCCCACCCAATCCATGAACGCGCCCATGAAGAGGAAGATAATCATCATCACGATGATGATCCCCATGGTCGGCAAATCGGCGCCGACAATCAGGTTCGCGACATAGGTGGGGCCGCCGGCAATCGTGTAGGCCCCGGCAAGCGCTGTCGCCCCGATCGTCACCCAGATGATCGTGCCCGTGGATTTGAGCGTCCTCATCAGGCTGTCCCAGACGAGCTCGAACGAGGCCTCGCCTCGGAGGACCGAGATGATGAAGACGGCGATCACGCCCATGCCCGCGGCCTCGGTGATCCCGGTGATGCCGCCATAGATCGAGCCGAGCACCACGCCGATCACAACGATCGGCGGCACGAGGCCCTTGCCCATGTGCCAGCCCGTCAGTGCGCGGTCTCGCCCGAAGCCAAAGAGGATCAGCGCCATCGCCACAACGAATGCCCCGCCGAACCAGGCCATGTAGACCGGTGTGCCAAGTGCAATGGGCTCAACACCCTCACGAAACGCGTTCTGGCCCGTCACGGTGAAGAAGGCCACACGGGCGAAGAGGACCGCGGAGAACCCAGCGGCGAGGACAGTCAGGAAGGCAAAAAAGAGTGCGGTCTTCTCACGCCCCCGTGGCTGCGCCTCGAGCTCCGCCAACTGCCCTTCACGGCGCGCGAGCTCGGCCGTGTCCTCCTCCGTCGGGTTCGGGAGGGCGCGAAGGCGCGCCGCATCCTTGGTCAGCCGTTCCTCCGCCAGCGGCGCCTGGCTCGGGTCGAGCTGCGTGCGGATGATGATGTAAATGATGATCAAGCTCGCGAGCATAAAGCCTGGGATGAAGGCCGCCGTGAAAAGGTTCTTGATCGACGTCTCGGTGATCAGCCCGAAGATGATCAGAACGATCGACGGCGGGATCATCGTGCCGAGCGACCCGCTGGCGCAAATCGTGCCGATCGCGAGGTTCTGGTTGTAGCCGAGCCGCAGCATCTGCGGCAGCGCGATGAGGCCGAGGAGGACGACCTCCCCCCCGATGATCCCCGACATGGCCGCCATGATCACCGCCATGATCGACGTCACGATGGCGATCCCGCCGCGCGTCCGGCTCAGCCACACATTCAGAGAGCTGTACATATCCTTGGCGATCCCGCTCCGCTCGAGGAGCGCCGCCATAAATATGAATAACGGTATGGATATGAGCACATAGCCCGTCAGCAGATCGTAGATCCGCTTGGACAGGATGGCGAGCGGTCCTGATCCGAAGTTCCGGAACAGGACATCCGGACCGAACCTCAGATAGAGCACGCCGACGGCCAGAAAGGCCGAGGCAAGCCCCAGCGGCATGCCGATGGCGAGAAGGAAGAGAAGGGCGAAGAGAAGGAGGAGGGAGATCGTGCCGATATCAAGCATCTTTGTCGGCCCCGAGCGTGCGGCGCAGCTCCTCGATTTCCTGCTCGTCGAATTCGTCCGTGTGGATCTCCGCCTCGCGTCCCCAATCCCGGATGAGGTTTGAGACCGCTTGGATCGCCACAAGCGTGATCACAATCAAGATCGCCGGGCTCAACGTCGCGGGAATGGGCGGATCGAAGGCGGTGCCGAGGGTCTCCCACCTGTAGAACTGGCTCGTCGCCTCGCCGTAGCCGCCCCAGATGATCGCAAAGGTGAAGACGAGGATCAGAAGCGTCGAGATCGTGTCGCAGACCCGCTGCGCGTTGCGCGGCAGCAGATCGTAAACCAGAAAGATCCGGATGTGGCTGCGCTGCTGCATGGCGTAGAGGCCCGCCATCAAGAAGATGAATCCGGCGAGCCAGAGGCTCAGCTCGTTGGCCCAAAGTGTTGGCGCCTCAAAGATATAGCGCAACATCACCTCGTAGAGCATGACGCTCACGAGGAGCACGATCATCACCATTGCGACGCGGCCGATGAAGACCGAGATCCGATCAAGGACCGTCCAGTCGTACTGCTCCATCGGCGATTTCCGCACGCGCGCGACGCCGATGGCGCCCAGGATGAGGACCCCCGCAAGCGCCACGTGGTCGAAAATGTCCGCATATCCGCCGAAGAGGCCACTGGTGCCCGGCGTTACGTCGTTGCGCTGGTACTGCGCCGAGAGCCGGTCGAAGGCCGATTGATCCGCCGGCGGTGCCCAGTCGAGCGTGAAGGCCGAGAGATGCCAGACCAGCCAAGCCGCGGCGGCCGTGAATAGAAGCGGGATCAGCCACTCATCCGGCCGAATCCCCGCCTTGCCCGTTGCCATGCACGCCCTCCCGCGTTTTCGCATTGGGGGCCCCGCCTCGTTTCGGGCGAGTGCCCCGGTGGCGGCGCCCGGCGGGCGCCGCAGTCTGCCCGGCCGAGGCCGGTCAGGTCACTGGATCAGGCCAAGGTTCCGCAGGAACGCCGTGTGGCTTTCGACCAGCGCCTTCGCCTCTGGGGTCGTTGCGAACTCAGGCCAGGTCTCTTGGGCCACCTGACGGAAGGTTGCGCGATCCTCGGCGCTCCAATCGTGGATCGTGACACCGGCAGCGCGGAGTTCAGCCGCAGCTTCGGTGTTGGCCTTGTCGGCCTGCATCGCCTGGCGGAGCGCAAGTTTCTCCATCGCGACGCTCATGATCCGCTGGTGATGCTCGGGCATGCCGTCCCAAACAGCCTTGTTGCATGCGAGGTGGTCCGACGGCATCGAGTGGAAGCCCGGATAAGTCGCATGCCCAGCGATGTCGTAGATCCCCATGCCCTTGTTGTTGACGAGGATCGAGGCGTCGGCGCCTTCGATGATCCCGGTCTCAAGCGCGGTGAACACCTCCGTGAAGTCCATAACGATCGGCGAGGCGCCGAGCTTCTCGAAGATCTTGGTCTCCATGCCCGGGGGCGAGCGGAACTTCCAGTTCTCGAGATCCGCCGGACCTGCGAGCGGTTTGGTGGAGGAGAGCGCCTCCTGCCCCACAACCCACCAGCCGATGAGCTGCATATCGTAGGCGTTGTAGAGCTCCTGCGCATCGGCCAGACCGCCCCCTTCGAGGAGCCAGGTCAGCTGCTGGTAGGGCGTGTCGTAGCCGCCCATGATGTCGCCGACGAACTGGAAGGCCGGGTTCTTGCCGGTCTGGTAGCCGCCGCCGGTCATGTCGCAGTCGAGGATGCCGGTCGCCGCTGCATCAAAAGTCTCCGTCGAAGAGACGACGGAGGAGGAATAAAACATCTCAACCGTGATCTCGCCATTCGACATCACCTCGATGTCCTCGACGAACTGAGCTGCATTCTTGCCCGAGAGCGTCTCGGGGCCGTAATGCGTCTGGATCCGCAGATTTGTCGACTGCGCCAGCGCCGTGCCGCCCAAAAGGGCCGCGACGCCGACTGCAGCGGCGGTGAATTTAACAAGGTGCATGTGTCTCTCCCTAGTGAACTCAGTTGCGCTAACTGCGACATTTTTACGGTCGCTTCCCGTCGCGCGTCCCGAACGCTAGCAACTCCGATCTCCCCTGCCAACCAGGCTTATAGAATAAAGGGCCTCTCGGCCGGCGGCCGTTGCCGCGACGATCCTGGCATTCCTGCATGCACTGGCCTAGAACAGGCAAAAAGACCAAGACCGGGGAGGAGACGCGATGTTCGTCAGGACAGTCAGGTCCTGTGCGTGATGGCGGCGCAGTGAGCGTGATTGAGGCGGTCGAGGTCCGCCTGTTCGAAGTGCCGCTCGACGAAGTGCTCGTCGACGCCAAGCACGGCGATCACACTCATTTCGAGCTGATAACAGTGACGGTCACGACCGACACCGGTCGGTCCGGCACGGGCTACACCTACACGGGCGGCAAAGGTGGGCGCGCGATTGCCGCGATGATCCGCCATGACCTCGCACCCTTTCTGATCGGCCAGGGGGCGGCGGAGGTCGAAGCTCTCTACGATGCGATGCAGTGGCATGTGCATTACGTGGCGCGGGGCGGGATTGCGTCTTTCGCGATCTCCGCCGTCGACATTGCGCTCTGGGATCTGCGCGGCCGGCAGAACGGCACGCCCCTTGTTGAGATGGCCGGCGGCGCCGCGGATCGATGCCGCGCCTATTGCGGCGGGATCGACCTCGGCTTTGAGGTGCCGAAGCTCCTCGACAGCGTCGAAGGCTATCTCGCGCGCGGATTTGACGGGGTGAAGATCAAGATCGGGCGGCCGACACTCGACGAGGATCTGGAGCGGGTTGCGGCGGTTCGCGCGCTGATCGGGCCAGACATCGCCTTTATGGTCGACGCCAACTACGCGATGACCGAGGCGCAGGCGATCGACGCAGCGCGGGCCTTTGAGCCCCACGCCCTCCTCTGGTTCGAAGAGCCGATCATCCCTGACAACTATGCCGGATACGGCCGGATCGCAGAAGCAACGGGCATGCCGCTTGCCATGGGCGAGAACCTCCACACGATCCACGAGTTCGAGTATGCCGTCGCGCAGTCGCGCCTGAGCTATCTGCAGCCCGACGCCTCCAACTGCGGTGGCATCACCGGATGGCTCCGCGTGGCCCGGCTCGCCGAGGTGGCCGGCATCCCGATCTGCAGCCACGGGATGCAGGAGCTCCATGTGAGCCTCGTCTCGGCCCAGCCCCATGCTGGCCTGATTGAAGTGCACTCATTCCCGATCGACCGCTACACCGAGCGTCCGCTGGTCGTCGAAGACCATATGGCGGTCGCGCCAAAGGTGCCGGGGACCGGCGTCAGCTTCGACTGGGCGCGCCTTGCGCCCTATGAAGCGTCGCCGGACCTGGCCGCATGACCAACGGGCAGGGGGTGTCTTCTGGACCCGCCCGGCGCCGAGACCGGCGTGTGAAATCCCTCGCGAAACGTGACCTGGAAGGAGGGTTCAAATGCGTGCAGGTGTGATCGGTTTGGGGGATATGGGCTCGGGGATCGCCAAGAACCTCCTGGCCAACGGGTTCGAGACGACGGGGTTCGACCTCAGCGCGAGCCGCCTCGCGGCGTTCGAGGCGATGGGTGGCACGGCCGCCGCCGATGTGGCCACCGTCGGGCGGGCGGCCGAGGTTGTCTTCGTCATGGTCATGACGGGCGATCAGGCAAAAGACGTCATCCTTGGCGAGGCGGGGCTCGCGGCGGCGATGGCGCCCGGCGGAACTGTTCTCCTCACGGCGACGATCAAACCGCGCGAGGGGCGCGAGATCGGCGCGGCGCTTGCGGGCTCCGGCATCGATCTGATCGACAGTCCGGTCTCAGGGGGCTACCCAGGCGCGCAGGGCGGGACGCTCACCATGATGGCCGCGGCGCCCGACGCTGTGATGGCCAAGGCCCGCCCCGCGATGGAGGCCGTCTCCGCCAACATCCATCATGTCGGCACGGAGGCTGGCATGGGTCAGACCGTCAAAGCCTGCCTCCAATCCCTGATCGGCGCGCAGTTTTCGGCAACCTTCGAGGCCGCGGCCCTTGCCGCCAAAGCGGGCGTTCCGGGACAGGTGATCCTCGACGTGTTCTCCACCTCCTCCGCTGGCTGCGGGGTGGTGAACAACGCCCTCCAGAAGATCATCGACCGTCAGTTCGAGGGCACAGGCAGCCACATCAACACGATGCACAAAGACCTCACGATCTCCATGGGCCTCGGTGAGGAGCTCTCAGTGCCGCTCCACACCGCCGCTGCCGCGATGCAGATCTTCCACGCTGGCAAAGCCAAATATCCGAGCGGCGACAACTGGGTCTGCACCCGCGTCATCGAAGAGATCATCGGGGCGGAGCTGCATCGGGACGGCCGCAAATGAAGCGGGGCGTGATTTGCGACGGCATCAGCCGTAACCTCGCGCATGCCATCGATGTAATGGATGAGTTCGAGTTGGAGTACGCCGAGCTGCAGTTCGTCGGCGACACGGAGGTCGGCGACCACTCGCCCGAGGAGATCCGCGCGATCGACACCCTCCTCCGCGACCGGGGCAAGCCCGTCTCGTGCCTGTCGCGCCATGTCTTCGCGGGGCTCACAACCGCCAACAGCACCGGCGACGATGCGCACACCCGGCACATGGATGCGCTGAAGCGTGTGATCGAGATGGCGCAGGTGCTTGGCAGCCCGCTCGTCCGTATCATGACCAACAAGAAAGAGCAGATCATCTGGGGCCGGAACGGCGCCGAGGTTTGGAACGTCGCCAAAGGCGCCTGGGAAAAGACCCTGCCGTTGATCGCACCCGCGGTGGAGCTTGCCCGCAGAGAGGGCGTGACGCTGGTGGTCGAGACTGGGAACGGGACGATGGTCAACTCCAACTACACGGCGCGAAAGCTCATTGACGATCTCGGCGCCAAAGACACCCTCAAAGTGCTCTGGGATCCGGCCAACAACTGCTGGTGCCATGAGCGCGCCTGGCCCGACGGCTATGCGGAAGTGGCCGACGGCTATCTCGGCCATCTCCACATAAAGGACGTCCAGGTCGACACGCCGCGCGCAACCCTTGAGGTGCGCGAGATGGGGACGGGCCAGCTCGCCGATCAGTTCCAACCGATTGCCGATGCGCTCCGGACGGATGGCTATGACGGCGTGGTGAGCTTCGAGAGCGTCTATCACCCCGGCAATGGCAATTTCGAGGACGGGTTTCGGCGGAGCATCGACTGTTTCAACGCCGTCTTTGCCTGATCCCACGCCGGTTTCTGCGGCAGAGGTTCGTTTGGCCGCCACTCATGGCCTAGCGGATCTGGACAATTGCGGCCGCTCCGTCGACCCTACCTCTGCATCGAACAGGAGCGCCCGCCCATGAAAACACTCAGCTTGGCCGTGTCCGCCGCCCTCTTTGCCGCCGCCGGGGCGCACGCCGCAGGCCACGCCGCCTGCGCGGCGGACCAGACGCTTGATGAGGGTCTCCTCACCGTCGCCACGGGCAATCCCGCCTACTACCCCTGGGTTTTGAACGACAGCCCCGAGAGCAAGGAGGGCTTCGAAGCGGCCGTCGTGTATGCTGTCGCGGCCGAGCTCGGGTTTGCCGACGATCAGGTGCGCTGGGTCCGGACATCTTTCGACGAGGCAATCCAGCCCGGGCCAAAGAACTTTGACTTCAACGTGCAGCAGTACTCGATCACGCCGGAACGCGATCAGATGGTCGATTTCTCCGCGCCGTACTACACCTCAGCGATGGCCGTACTCACGACTGAAGCCGCGGTCGAGGCGGGTGCCGAGCCGACGCTCGCCTCGCTCAAAGGTCTGATCTGGGGCGCGGATGCGAACACGACCGCCGTCCCGATGCTGACCGAGGTCATCGCCCCCGAGCGCGACCCGCTTCTCTACGGCGACAACACCGACGTCACGGCGGCCATGCAAGCGGGCCAGATCGATGCAGCGCTCTTTGACCTGCCGACAGCGCTCTACCTCGCGGCGGTCGTCGTTGAGGGCGGTGTGATCCTTGGTCAGTTCCCACCGGAGCGGAGCGAGAGCCCCGATCAGTTCGGCTTCCTCCTCGAGGAGGGCAATCCGCTTTCGATCTGTCTCGATGCAGCGATTGCCGCGATAACCGCTGACGGCACCCTCTCGGCAATCGAGGAGACCTGGCTGCAGGAGGCCACGGGCGTCCCGGTCATCGAGTGACATGCCGACGCGCCGCGAGGTCTACGAGGCGCGGATCCGCCGTCGGGCCGGCCTCATCGCGGGCGCCTCGACCCTCGGTGTGCTCACCGCACTGATCATCGCGATTCCGATGGCCCCCGGATGGGAGAAAGTGCGGCGCAGCTTCTTTGACGGCGCGATCCTCGCCGAGACGTTTCCGGACCTCCTCGACGCGTTTCTCATCGATGTGATGATCTTTGCATGGTCGGCGCCCGCGATCGCACTCCTCGGTCTCGCCATTGCCCTCTGTCGCGACACGCGGGCGCCGGCGCTCTTCCCGCTTCGCCTGTTCGGCGCGCTCTACACCGACATTTTCCGCGGCCTGCCGGTGATCCTGGTGATTTATCTTGTCGGCTTCGGCGTGCCGGGCCTCGGGCTGCCGCGACCCTGGAACTCCCCCTATATCTGGGGGACGCTCGCGCTGGTTCTGGTCTACTCGGCCTATGTGGCGGAGGTCATCCGGTCAGGCATCGAGGCCGTGCACCAGAGCCAGCGCTCCGCCGCCGCGTCGCTTGCGCTCAGCCCCGCCGACACGATGCGCTTTGTGATCCTGCCGCAAGCGATCCGGAATGTCGTGCCGGCCAACATGAACCTGTTCGTGGCCCTGCAAAAGGATGTGGCGCTTCTGTCGTTCATCGGCCCGGTCGAGATCTTTCGCCAGGCGGGTGTCTACAAATCGCTCCTCGCGAATTTCACGCCCTATGTCGGCGCGGCCCTGATCTTTCTGGCGATCACGATTCCGACGACTCGATACGCAGACCACCTGATGCACCGCCAAAGGCGTCAGCGCACGTGACGCCGCTTCTGACGCTCCGCGGGATCCGGAAAAGCTTTGGCCAGGTCGATGTGCTGCGGGGACTGGACCTCGACGTCGGGCGGGGCGAGATGGTTTGCCTCATCGGTGCATCGGGGTCCGGCAAATCGACGCTCCTTCGATGCATCAACCTGCTCGAGCCAGTCGATGACGGCACGATCCTCCTCGACGGCACGGACATTGCGGAGCCGGGGATCGATCCGATGCCGGTGCGAAAGCGGATCGGCCTTGTCTTTCAGTCCTTCAACCTCTTCCCTCATATGACAGCGCTTGAAAACGCGCTTCTTGCGCCGCGCCGCGCGCTCGGCCTGACAAAGGCGGAGGCCGAGGGACCTGTCGTCTCGCTCTTCGAACGGTTCGGCCTCGGCGCACATATCGGCCACTACCCCGATCAGCTCTCGGGTGGTCAGCAGCAGCGGGTGGCCATTGTCCGCGCGCTCGCGATGTCGCCTGAGATCATGCTCTTTGACGAGATCACCTCAGCCCTCGATCCTGAGCTCGTGGGCGAGGTTCTCGACGTCCTCCGCCAGCTCCGGTCCGAGGGCATGACAATGATCCTTGCCACGCACGAGATGGGGTTCGCGGGGGAGCTGGCCGAAAAGATCTGTTTTCTCGACGCGGGGCGGGTGCTCGAGGAGGGTCCGCCCGCGGCCCTCCTCTCAGCGCCGCGAGAGGCCCGCACGCAGGCCTTTCTTGCTCGGGTCCTGGCGCGGCCGGGCGTGGGATGATCCCGCTCCAACCTATTGGCGAAACGCGCAGTCCTCGATCGCAACTAGGGCCGGCCCGCCGGACCCGTCTCGTCAAACGGTGTGTCGAAACACATGTCCCAGCCGATGTCCTCCAGAACATCAATGGACATGTCGGAGACATGGGGGGACGTGGAGTGTCGGCGTGTTGAGCTCCTCATCGAAGAAGACCTCGCAAAAGGAGCCCGCCGCCCGGCTGCATCGGAATGCCGCTCGGCGAGCCCGGATCTCTGGCAACGACGGACGCACACTCGCGTTGTGCAGGGCCGTTCCGAGTGCGCCCGTGTAGCGATCGGTGCCGTCGTCGTAGAGGTCGAAGAAACTGGAAATCGTCCCAAAGCCGAGCACATGGAAGAACTCGTGCACTACTGGATCGTCGAGCTGGCCACTCGCGTTGAGGCTGTCGACATCGACTGTGTCGAACGTCGCCTCGCCCGGTACGTCATGAACGTTGCGCGGCCCGGCGAAGCCGAGCACGCTGCCCTGCCCGTGGATCCGCTCGAGGATCCCGTAGATTGCGAGATCGTCGATCGTCTGACCGCCGAAGGTGTGGGACGGCACATCGCCAAAGATCGCAGCGCTCACGACCCAAGCCGCAGCGATGATCGCGTCCTGGATCTCCACCGTCCAATCCGCGCCGATGAAATCGAGGTCGATGCTAAAGCCCGAGACGTCGGTGCTGCCGCCCGTGTACTCGGTGAGGACCCCGTTCTCGGAAGGGTCGTTCGGTGCAGGCGGTTCGTCTGGCGGTGGCGGAACGTCCGCCCACGGCAGACTCGATCCCCGAAGCATCCCAGCCGAGCGCCTGCGCCGCAAGCGCCCTTAAACACAACCCAGTCGAGGTCGCAGACCCCTGCCACAACGCCGCGCCGCGCAGAAAGTCCCCGCTCGCGTCGCCGCAAAAAGCGTAGGGCTCCACATCGTCGAAAGTGCGCGCGGTTAGGATTTAGGATGCCCCCGCAACCCAAACGCGGCGAATTCTTTCAAGCGGCCGTTTCGGGCTCCATGTCCGGATGCGCTTGGGCGGGTGGTCGGTGGCTTGCGCCCGAATGGCGTTGGCGGTTGGAGACGATCTCGATGGAGGCGAAGAGCGCGGCCTTTGCCTCGCGGCGGATTTGGACCCAGATTCGTTGGACCGACTTGTTCTTCGATGAGCTGAAGACGCTCTCCATGGGTGCGTTGACCAAGCAAGTGCCATTGCGGCTGATCAAGGCCTGCACTTTGTGGAGGTCGAGGAGTGTGCGGCGGCGGCGCAGTCAGATCGGACACCACGGTCGCGAGAATGGGCGAGGGTAGGTGCCCGGTGCAGATGGCCCGAAGGCCATGGCCACCGCGTCGAGGGCCGGCTCGGCTTTGGGGCGGTCCGCCATCGCCATCCCAGCGAGGTCCTTACTCGCCATGTCCTCGACGGCGGCGAGGCGGAGCCAGTGCTCATCGGTCGGGAGCGAGCCTTGGACCGCCATCGGTTCGAGCGACACTGGCGAACGGGATGTCCGCCCGCCGGACGTGTCGGGCGCTGCGGCCGAAAAACCCCGGTCCAAAAGGGTCGCCGCGATGCGGTGGGCGCGGCGGCCATCGGTCGCGATCGGCGCGAGCTCTGCCGCGTAGAGGGCGACTTCCGTCCGGGACAGCGCATGTCAGGCGCACACTGCTCTCTTCGGCGGGGGCGGCGATGAAGGTCAGCCTCGTGCTCGCTAAGTCGTCGCTCCCTCTGCGACAACAACCGAGGCTTTCCTCACGACCTCGTCCATTTCAGTGAGCCGTTTACTCTCCTTTTGGGGCTGAGCTCCGGGGCTCCCGCGCCGCAACGGCGTCCGCAGACGCCTACCGCAAGCCGGTCCAGGTGGCCAAGTCTTCGCCGGAACCACCGCGACGTCCAACTCGCCCGCCACACGGGCCGAGGTCGCTCCGGACACCGCTTAACGGGCGGCCCATTCCCCGACCTCTTGCGAACACCGTCGCCGCGTTCGCTTCACCGTGTCGTCCCTCCGATCCACGGCCGTCTCAACACATGGTCCGGGTTTCGGGGGGAAGTTCAGATCCTTTGTCCTTCCTCGCCAGTGCCGCGGAAACGCAGGCCAACGCTGCCAGGCCCGCTCCATTGGGCCGTCGCAAAGAGCGTGACCTCGCGCCCGTCGAAGAGCGAGGCGTCGAGCGCCGCGCCGTCGGTCAGCTCCGCCAGCACCTGCTGCTTGACGGAAGCATTCACGACAAAGACCTGCTGCACGGAGCCTGCGACGGGCCCGGGCACGGGATCGACGGTGATCTGGCGGTGCTCATGATTGTGATGGCGGTCGTCCTCGGGATCTTGGCCGACAACGTTGGAGTGAGGCGGCCATTCCACGCCGTCGAGAAGGCGAGAGCCGAGCAGCTCGGGGGCAAGGCCCGGGGCGGAAAGGTTCGGCGGACAGCGCGGGTCGAGCGCCGCCTCGTCGAGGGCAAAGCGGAGTGGCGACGGCGCGAGCGCGCCGGGGAATGTCGGGGAAGAACGGCGGCATTGGGTAGGTCCCGTATGGGGTGTCAGATGAGACGCACCCGCTCGAAGAGTGAGCGCCCGCAGAGGGGCAGCTCCGCGTGCCCGAGCAGCGCTTGGCGTTCTAGGGTCAGGACCCATTGATTGGGTCTCAGACTTCTGATTCAGTGCTCGAAAACGAGCGGTGACATGAGCAACCTTTTCTGGCTGACGAACGCGCAGATGGCGCGTCTTGAGCCCTACTTCCCAAAGTCCCACGGCAAG
>JBCCWM010000097.1:0-13042 GCA_039193505.1 Pseudomonadota bacterium
GAACCACCCCTGGACCAACGACCAGGTCGAGCGGATGAACCGGACGATCGAGGACGCGACCGCCAAGCGCTCCCCCTCCGACAGCCCCGAACGGCTTCGACGCCCCCTCGCAGACCTCCTCGACGCGCACACCTTCGCGCGACGTCTCACCGGTCTCACGCCCTCCGAGTACATCTGCAAGATCCGGACGCCCGAGCCCCGCAGATCCATTGTCGATCCGCTCCACCAGATGCCGGGGCTGAAGGCCTAGGCTCAGCCACGGGCGCCGAGGATCGCGCGCGGCAGACGCTCGCGCGCGGCGGGAAGCCCATCCCGACCGATGGCAGGACAAAGCCAGCGGCGGAGGAAGTGGGATGTCAGATCAAGCCCAGCCTCGACGTCACGCTCTGTAATCTGGGCCTCGGTCGCCTCCGGCCGAAGAAAGGGCGGCAGCACCAGCAACCGGTCTGCCCAGGCGGCGCCCGCGTGCCTGCTGACCGCGGCGCCCGTCCGAGGTGAGACATGGCTCAAATCCTTGCGCCCTCCCCCAACCGCGCACCGGTCCAGCGCGAGGCCGTAGCCGAGGCTCCCAAGGAGCTGCACTTCCCAGAGCACGTAGTAGGCCGGCCAATCCGTATCCTCGAACCGCTCTAGAAGCGCCTCGGTCGCCTCAAACACCTCGGGCAGCGCCTCCCGTTCAGGCAGGAAGGCCGCAGCCATCGCCGTCAGGGAAGACAGCCCGGCAAGCGCTGCGCGATCGGCAAGGAGATGCGCCCGCGACGCCATCGGCTCGACCTTGTAGGTCCCGAGATGTCCCTCGAGCCGCGCCGCCCACGCAACCGCAAGCCCTGCGCCCGGCTGCAGCACGGGCGCCCAGCGCCGCGAGGCACCGCCGCGCACAAGCCCCGCGTGCCGGCCATGATTGCGCGTGAAGACCTCAATGATGGCCGCGCTCTCCCCGTGCCGACGCACGGAGAGGAGAACACCCTCGTCCCGCCACTCCATCCCGTGGTCCTACTGCACCGAGCGGCGCCCGCTCAAGGACACGGACGGCTCAGGGCCTCGACAAGACGCGGCAGATCGACATTGCCGCCCGTCGCGACCACGATCACATCGTCCCCCTCGACCGCGCCCGGATCGAACAGCGCCGCCGCGAGCGCAGCCGCCCCCCCAGGCTCCAGCACAAGCTTCAAGTGCCGCGCAGCGAACGTCATCGCGGCGAGGCACTCCTGGTCGGAGACGACGATCCCCGGCCCAGCCCGCGCCCGCACAATCGGAAACGTCATCCCCCCGGGGCGGGGCGTAAGAATTGCGTCGCAGATCGAACGCGCATCCGGCGCGTTCTCCAACCGCTCCCCGGAGATGAGGGAGCGCGCCCAGTCATCGAAGCCTTCTGGCTCGACCGTTCGAACCCGAAATCCCGGCGCCCCGTCGAGCGCGAGCGACACACCGGCCGCGAGCCCGCCACCACCGGTGCAGATCAGGACATCCGCCGGCCCGCCCGAATACTGCCCGAGAAGCTCGAGCCCTACGGTCGCCTGCCCTGAGATCACGTCGACATCGTCATAGGGTGAGATCTGGGCCAACCGCCGCTCCGCCGCGACCGCGTCGCCCGCAGCTTGGCGGTCGACGCCGCCGGCCCGATCATAGGTCACCACCTCGGCGCCGAGCGCGCGGACGCCGGCAAACTTCGATTCCGGTGCATCGGCCGGCATCACCAGCACTGCGGGAACACCGTGGTGGCGCGCAGCATGGGCCACCCCTTGCGCGTGATTGCCGGACGAGACCGCCATCACGCCAGCGGCCCGACGCTCCGGCGCCATCGCCGAGAGCGCGGCATGCGCGCCCCGCATTTTGAACGAGCCGGTGACCTGAAGGCTTTCGGCCTTCACCCAGACCCGCCGGCCCGCGACCTGATCAAGCGCTTCGGCGCGCAGAAGCGGCGTCTCACGCACAACGCCGGCAATCCGCGCGCGGGCGGCCCGGATCCGCTCGGGCCAATCGATCTCTGATGTCACGCAAACACCTCCGCAAGGAAACGGTCGATCGCCTCGACGGCTTCGGGCTCAGTGAGGAACGGCCCATGACCCCGATCGGCAACCTCGACATGGGTGAGCCGCGGGTGCTCTCGCGCCATCTCCTCCGCCACCGATGCCGACAGAATGTCGGAGTGCGCCCCCCGGAGGAGGAGCACCGGCGTCGCATACGTCGCAGAGAAGAGCGGCCAGAGATCCACCGCCCCGGCCGCCGGATCGCCGGTGGCGAAAAACGCCTCCCGGAGGCGCGCGTCGTAGGAGAGGACGGGCCGCCCGTCCTCATCGTTGAACATCTCGCGCGCCACGCGAAGCCAGTCTGCGTGGGTGAGCCCTGGGAACGCGGCGCCGTTCTCCTCGTCCAAGACCCTTGCCATCGACCCGAAATCATCGACCGCCGGGGACCGCCCAAGATAGTCGCCAATCCGCGAGAGCCCCGCTGCGTCGATCACCGCACCCACATCGTTGAGGATCAGCCCCGCGAGAAGCTCCGGCCGTGTCGCGGCGAGCGCCATGCCGAGGATCCCGCCCCGCGACGTGCCAAGGATCGCTGTGGGCCCGAGCGCCAGATGTTCGAGGAGCGCTGCGGCATCCCCGGCCTCCACCGCCACTTGATACTCCTGGATCGGATCCTCGGCCCAGTCCGAGCCGCCCCGCCCACGACTGTCGAGCCGGATCACGCGGTGGCGGTCCGAGAGGTGGGAGGCTACCGCGCCAAAGTCGCGGTGGTTCCGCGTGAGACCGGCGAGGCAGAGCACCGGCGGCCCCGCCCCATCCGAGACGTAGTGGAGGTGGCGACCATCCGGTGCTGTGAAGCGGGCCCCGCTCACGCGATCTTCTCCGCCACACGGGTCAGATCGGGCAGGATCGTGTCGGGCGTCCACGGCAGCCGGTCCACCGGCTCCCCCCGCCGGTTCACCCAGATCGTTTGAAACCCGTAGCCGGCGCTCGCCGCCGCATCCCAACCGTTGGCCGAAACGAACAGCACCTCTTCGGGCGAGGTCCCGAACCGCGCGCCCACGAGATCGTAGACCCGCGCGTCAGGCTTGAAGATCCCCACCTCCTCCACCGACAAAACCGCATCGAGCCTGTCGCCGATCCCCGCGCTCTCGACCGCGGCCGCGAGCATGTCGGGCGACCCGTTCGACAGGATCGCGGTCGTGACCCCCGATTTCTTGAGATCTGCAAGCATCATCGGCACCTCCGGATAGGCCTGGAGCTCCCAGTAAAGCGTGCGGAGCCGTGCGTTGAGCCCCTCATCCCCGGCCAAACCATGCGCATCGAGCGCAAAGTCGAGCGCGTCGAGCGTGACCGTCCAAAAGTCTATATGCGCCCCGGCAAGAGACCGGATCCACGTGTATTGGAGTTGCTTGAGGCGCCACGTCTCGGCCAGCGACTGCCACACCTGAGCAAAAGCCGGGTGCCCCTCCTCCGCCGCGAGTCGCGCAGCCGCGCTGACATCGAAGAGCGTTCCGTATGCGTCGAAAACGCAAGTGCGGATGGCCATCACCCCTCCCTCGGCTCTTTCTCGTTGGCGGCACTATGGCAGAGGCGCCGGGGCAGACAAGCCTGGCTCAAAAGCCGGTCTGAGCCTGCAAGATCCCCCGCCCGCCGATCCAAAAGGCCGTGATCATCAGCCCCCAGACCGCCAGCCCAAGGACGACAAGCCCGGAGGAAAGCCGACGCTCCTCAGGCGCGCGCCCGATCTGGCGCGCAGCGCTCAGGGAGAGGAGCGAGAGGATCATCAGGAAAAGCTGCAGCGTCGCGATGGAGTAGAGGAGGATCGCCCCACTGACGCCGATCAAACCGTAGCGTGTCCAAACCGGCGCGACGGCGCCAAGGGTCACTGCTGCGATCCGACCGCCATCAAGAGGGTAGATCGGCAGCAGATTCAGGAAGTTGAGCGCCCCGGAATAGAGCGCGACAGCGGTCAGATACTGTCCGATAGGCTCAATCTGACCAACCGGAGTGCCCGCCAAGATCGCCGCGCCCGCCATCAGGACGAGGCAAATGCCCGGGCCCATTATCGTGATGTAGAGGTCATGGGCGTCGGTCAGCGGTCGACGCTTCGAGATCGCAACGCCGCCGACAAGCGGGATCAGCCGGAACCGCGCATCCGCGTGCCCCGCGACGCGAAAGGCCGCGACATGACCGAACTCATGCACCACGATCGTGGTGATCAGCGCCAACCCTCCGACGATGCCGAGCAACAGCATCGCCAAGAGCACCGCGACAAGCGCGAGGACAATGCCGGAGGAGCCCGCCTGAACCGGCATGCCCTCGGGCCGCAAGATCCCGCCGCGAAGCGCTGCCCATGTCAGAAACCCAACCAGCGCAAGGAGCAGCAGGACCAGCGTCACAAATGCTCCAACTGCGCCATACCGGTGACGTGGTAGCCGCCATCGACAAAGAGGCACTCGCCCGTCGTGCAGGCGCCGAGATCGGACAGAAGATAGACCGCCGCTCCGCCAACAGCCTCGAGCGTTCCATTGGTGCGGAGGGGTGCATTGTCCTCGCAATGCCCGTAGATCCGACGCGCGCCGCCGATCGCCGCGCCGGCGAGTGTCCGCATCGGGCCTGCGCTGATCGCGTTCACCCGGATCCCTTCCGGTCCGAGATCGTTTGCAAGGTACCGCACCGAACACTCGAGCGCCGCTTTGGCCACACCCATCACGTTGTAGTTCGGCGTCACCCGTTGCGAGCCGATATAGGACAGCGTCAGGATCGAGCCTCCACCCGCCATCAAGGGCTGCGCGCGCCTCGTGAGCTCCACCAGGCTGTAGCACGAGATCTCGAGCGAGTTGGTGAAGTTCGCGCGGCTCGTGTTGACGAACCGCCCCGTCAGCTCGGTCTTGTCGGAATAGGCAATCGCATGGACCAGAAAGTCGAGCGTCCCCCACTCCGCGGTCAGGCGGTCAAAGAGCGCGTCGAGAAGGTCGGGGTCCTGCACATCGGCCGGCATCACGATGGTCGCCCCAAGGCTCTCGGCGAGCGGCAGGACGCGCTTCACAAACCCGTCGCCCTGGAAGGTGAAGGCCATCTCCGCGCCTTCGGCCGCCAGCGCTTTGGCGATCCCCCAGGCGAGCGACTTGTCGTTCGCGACACCCATGACGAGGCCGCGCTTGCCACGCATCAGCTCAGGCATCGTCGTTACTCCTCGAAGCGGCTCAGCGCGAGCGTGGCGTTGGTGCCGCCGAAGCCGAAGCTGTTCGACAGGACCGTGTCATGCACGACCCCGTCGCGGCGTTCCGTCACGATCTCACCGGGCTCGAGCTCCGGGTCGAGAGTTGTGACATTGGCACTCGCCGCGATGAACTCCCCCCGCATCATCAGGAGGCAGTAGATTGCCTCATGAACCCCGGTCGCGCCGAGCGAGTGGCCCGTGAGCGACTTCGTGGAACTGACGACCGGTGCTTCGCCGGCGCCGAAAATGTTGCGGAGCGCCACGATCTCGGGCACGTCGCCGGCCTTGGTGGAGGTCCCGTGCGCGTTGACATAGCTCACCCGTCTGTTGCCGACGGTCGCCATCGCCAACCGCATCGACCGCTCCCCCCCCTCGCCCGATGGCGCGACCATGTCATACCCGTCGGACGTCGCGCCGTAGCCTGTCACCTCGCCGTAGATCTTTGCCCCCCGCGCCCGCGCGTGCTCAAGCTCCTCCAGGACGACGACGCCGGCGCCGCCGGCAATCACAAACCCGTCGCGGTCGGCATCATAGGGGCGCGAGGCGACCTCCGGCGTGTCGTTGTACTTCGAGCTCATGGCCCCCATCGCGTCAAAGAGACACGAGAGCGTCCAGTCGAGCTCCTCCCCCCCGCCGGCGAAGACAATGTCCTGCTTGCCGAGCTGGATCTGCTCAACCCCGTTGCCGATGCAATGGGCCGAGGTCGAACAGGCCGACGTGATCGAGTAGTTCACTCCTTTGATCTTGAAGGGGGTCGCAAGACAGGCGGAGTTGGTAGAGCTCATGCAGCGCGTCACCATAAAGGGCCCCATCCGCTTCGGGCTGCCCTTCTCGATCACTGTGGAATGGGCCGTGAAAAAGTTCTTGGTCGACGGCCCGCCGGAGCCCACGATCAACCCGGTCCGCTCGTGGCTGACCTCTCCCGGCTCGAGCCCCGCATCCTCGATCGCCCATTCGAGCGCCAGAAAGTTGTAAGCCGCGCCGTCGCCCATAAACCGCAGATCGCGCTTCTCGATGTGGTCGGCGAGCTCGATGTTCGGACGCCCGTGCACGCGGCTTCGAAACCCGTGCTCGGCGTATTCCGGCGAGAACACGATGCCCGAGCGCCCGTCGCGGAGCGACGCTGTCACTGTCGCCGCATCGTTGCCAATTGGCGACACGATGCCGAGCCCTGTGATGACCACCCGTCGCATGGCCGTCTCCTTCTTGTATTTGGTCGGTTTTTGAGCGCTCCGCCGCGGGCGCGTCTCACTCCTGAAAGAGGCCGACCTTCATATCCGTCGTGGTGTAGATAGGGGTCCCATCGGCTGACATCACACCGTTCGCGACACCCATTTTGAGCTTCCGGTCGATCACCCGAGTGAACATGACCTCGTAGGTCACCCGCTTCACCTCGGGCGTCACCATGCCAGTGAATTTCACCTCGCCGACGCCGAGCGCTCGTCCGCGCCCCTTCATCCCACGCCAGCCGAGGTTGAACCCCGTGAGCTGCCAGAGCGCGTCGAGCCCGAGGCAGCCCGGCATCACCGGGTCGCCGAGAAAATGGCACTCGAAAAACCAAAGATCCGGGCGCACGTCGAGTTCGGCCACGACATGTCCCTTGCCGCTCGGCCCACCATCTGCCGAGATATCGGTGATCCGGTCGAACATCAGCATCGGCGGCGCTGGCAACTGGGGATTGCCGGGTCCAAACATCTCGCCCCGGGCACAGGCCAACAGACCTTCGCGATCGATCCGGGTCGGTTTGTCGCTCATCGCTCCTCGCACAGCTTGACGAGATGACCTAGCATCGCGCGCTCAGCCGGCGCAAGAGTGGCTCCGGCAGCGTGCGCTTGTCACGGAAGGACTCGCGTTTCCCCGTCCCGAAGCGCTATAGAGAGGGCATGGAGCACGCCACACCGAAGACAGACCCCGAGCGTCGCGCGGCCGAGTGGCTTGCGTCAGGCGGTCTGCGCCCGACACGCCAGCGCCTGACGCTCGCCACTCTTCTCATCGGCGACGGTCGCAACCGCCACGTCACGGCCGAAGGGCTCCATGACGCTGCCGGGAACGGTGCAGCGCCGGTGTCGCTCGCCACGGTCTACAACACGCTCCGCGCGTTTTGCGACGCGGGCCTCATGGTCGAAGTGACCGTCGACGGAACCCGCTCCTATTTCGACACACGCACCGACGATCACGCCCATTTCTACTGGGAAGAGGAATCGCGGGTGACTGATGCCCCGGACGGAGCGATCCGCATCGCCACCTTGCCGGATCCGCCCGAGGGCACAGAAATCGCCAAAGTCGACGTCGTCATCCGCCTTCGCCGCAAGGACTGACCCGGTCCGTCGGCTACGGGACGGTGCGGCCGTCGCCGCTCCACCTTTCCGGCGACCCTCGCGGGACGGGGACAGGGAGCTTGACTGCTGTTCCGAGGCACGGTCTGTGAACACTCTGGCTCGAGGTTGCGCTGGGGCCTTCCGTGCGACGGGTATTGTCGGAGCGCCAGATCAACCGCTTGCGCGCGCCCGCTTCGATCTGCCGTCATGGTGTCTGGTGCGTCGTGGTGGAGGCCGAGACTTAATTTCGGGCGGTCGGAGAATTACAATGCAGGTGCAGCTATGCGCACGCCAGGCCACGAAGGACCGGCGAGGCATCAAGTGACGGACGGCGCGCGGTTCTGAGTGTCTCGACCTCGCTTGTGCACAGTCGAGAAGGCCAGTGAGCTGGATCCAGGCTCAGAGCCAGACGATGCCGGGCGCGCTGAGGAAGGTGAGTGCGCAACTTCTTGCGACGCTCAGCCGATCCTCTGGTCAGACGAACGCGATCGCGACCGCGGGGCGCCGCCCAAACGTGGGCCTGCGACAGAGTGCGGGCGAGCTCGGTTGGTCCGCGGGAGGCATGTCGCTTTGCCGCAACCGCCAGCCGCTTCGCGGATGGCATCGTCTTTAAAAATGGCATTGTCTTCAAAACCTGTGCTGGGGATCGTCCGGTCTGTCCCGTACCAGACCCCATGCTTTGAGCACAGGCGGCGCTTGTTGCGCCGAACATGCCGCGTGTGAGCGGTCTGGTGGGCGTTGGTACGCGTGATTTTGATCCTCGGCCGGGTGGTCCCGTCTTCAGCAGCCCGGTTGGCTAAGATGCGGCTGGAGACGCCGCTTCAGGACGAGCGCTTGTGCGGCCAGTAGACCGCAGGCGCATTCGGGCAGGGCGGATCACATGGCGGGTTCCAGGGACACTCAGCCGGGGGGTCAGTTATTAGAGGCCATGGAGATGCACGGACGATGCGGCGGAGTTGGGCTTCTGCCAACCAGACCTGGTCCTGAATGCGCAGGTCACACGGCCCAGCTTGAGCATCGCAGAGCGCCCAGGCGGACCCCCGACATGTGATGGGCATCGGCCGCGGTTGGTGCACTCACCGGTCCGGGCCGACAATGGGGGAGAGGACGCTCTCGGTTGAGGGTTCACGACATCTTGCGCCGTCTATCGCCCCGTGCCACCAAACCCCATGACAACCGCGCTCCTGACCCATCCTGCTGGCCTCGACCACGTCACGCCCGACGGCCACCCCGAGCGTGTTGCGCGCCTCGAGGCGATCCTGACGGCCCTCGACCATCCCGATTTCGCTGCCCTCGACCGCCGTGAAGCGCCCCGTGCCACAGACGCACAGATCCTCCGCGCGCACCCTGCGTCGCATCTCAACCAGATCCGCGCTGCGAGCCCCTCGGCAGGTGGCGTGTCGCTCGACCCCGACACCCACATATCCGCGGGCTCCTTCGAGGCCGCGCTGCGCGCGGCCGGTGCCAATGTCGCCGCTGTCGACCTGGTGATGGCTGGCGAGGTGCAGAATGCGTTCGCCGCCGTCCGTCCCCCGGGACACCACGCCGAGGCAACGCGGCCGATGGGCTTCTGCCTCTTCGGGAATGCCGTGATCGGCGCCCGACATGCGCTCGATGACCACGGCCTCTCCCGGGTGGCGATTGTCGATTTCGATGTCCATCACGGAAACGGAACTCAAGACCTGGTCTGGGACGACCCCCGGATCTTTTTCGCCTCCACCCACCAGATGCCCCTTTACCCCGGCACTGGCCGCGCGGAGGAGCGGGGCGCGCACGGCCAAATCCTCAACGTGCCCCTTGCCCCCGGCGATGGCGGCGCAGCCTTCCGCTCCCGGATGGAGCGGCTGGTCCTCCCAGCCCTCGACGCTCACCGACCGGAGATGATCTTTATCTCCGCGGGCTTCGATGCACACCGGGACGATCCGCTCGCCAATCTCGAGTTCGACGAAGACGACTTCGTCTGGGCCACGCGCGAAATCATGGCGGTTGCCGGAACCCATTCCGGCGGGCGCGTTGTCTCCACCTTGGAGGGCGGGTATAACCTCGCGGCACTGGCGTCCTCCACGGCCGCCCATGTCAAGGCACTGATGGGCGGGGCCGGATGAGCACCACAGACACAGCGGCAATCACCGAGATGTCCTTCGAGGCTGCAATGGCAGCCCTCGAGGACGTCGTGACCAAGCTCGAATCCGGATCCGTCGGGCTTGAAGACTCGATCGCGCTCTACGAGCGCGGGGCACTTCTGAAAGCGCATTGCGAGGCAAAGCTCGCAGAGGCCGAGGCCCGCGTTGCACAAATCACAGCGCGTGAGGATGGGAGCGTCTCGGCAGACCCGATCGACATCGGCTGACATGGACGCCGACGCCCTCCAGTTCCACGCACGCCTCAGCCAATTCGCGACGGCCACCGAAGAGATCCTGGACACGCTCCTCCCCGACGCCACGGACACGCTGACCGATGCGATGCGCTATGCGGTCCTCTCCGGGGGCAAGCGTCTTCGCGCCTTCTACGTCCTCGAGACGGCAGCGATGTTTCAAGTGCCCCAACCTCAGGCGCTCCGGGTTGCGGCTGCGGTGGAGTGCGTCCACGCCTACTCCCTCGTCCATGACGATCTGCCGGCGATGGACGATGACGACCTCCGCCGCGGGAAACCGACTGTGCATGTGCGTTGGGACGATGCGACCGCGATCCTCGTGGGCGACGCCCTACAGGCGCTCGCATTCGAGATCCTCGCCCACACTCGAACGGCGCCCGATCCTCAAATCCGGATCCGGCTGGTCCAAGGCCTCGCGGAGGCGATCGGAGCCGTCGGCATGGTCGGCGGACAGGCCGACGACATCGCGGCAGAGGCCGCCGCCGCCCCCTTGACGCTCGACGCGATCACGGCGCTTCAGGCGCGCAAGACCGGCGCGCTGATCGGCTGGTCGGTCGAGGCCGGCGCGGTCCTCGGCAAACAGAACACCGAGCACCTGCGGCGCTACGCGGAGGCCGTGGGGCTCGCATTCCAGATCCAGGACGACGTGCTCGACGTCATCGCATCGCCCGAAGAGACCGGCAAAGCCACCGGCAAGGACGCCGCCGCAGGCAAAGCGACGTTCGTTTCGTTGCTCGGACTCGACGGTGCACAAAAAAAAGCACGTGACTTGGTGTCAACTGCATGTGACAGTCTGGCTCCGTACGGCTCTGCGGCCGAAAACCTGCGGCGGGCGGCAGAGTTCATTGTGAACCGCGAGAAATAATCCGCTCGGAGGGACCGATGACCCGACCCAATACCCCCCTCCTCGACCGGGCGCCGATGCCCGAGGATGTGCGGCGACTGTCCGACGAGGAGCTCCGGCGCTATGCCGACGAGCTCCGCGCCGAGACGATCTCCGTCGTCTCCGAGACCGGTGGCCATCTCGGCGCGGGTCTCGGGGTGGTCGAGCTGACCGTGGCAATCCACGCGGTTTTCAACACACCGAAGGATCGGCTGATCTGGGATGTGAGCCACCAGTGCTACCCCCACAAAATCATGACCGGCCGCCGCGACCGTGCCCGCACGCTTCGAAAGGGCGGTGGTCTCTCGGGCTTCACCAAGCGCGTTGAAAGCCCGTACGACCCGTTCGGTGCCGCCCATTCCTCCACCTCGATCTCGGCGGGCCTCGGCTTTGCCGTCGCGCGCGACCTCGGCGGCGCGCCGACGCACGGGCTCGGCGATGTGATCTGTGTGATCGGCGACGGCGCGATGTCGGCCGGAATGGCCTACGAGGGTCTCAACAATGCCGGCCATCAGGGGCGCCGCTTGGTTGTGGTGCTGAACGACAACGAAATGTCGATTGCCCCCCCGGTCGGCGCGATGTCCTCCTATCTCTCGAGCCTCTATGCCGGCGCACCGTTTCAAGAACTGAAAGCCGCCGCGAAGGGCGCAGTCAGCCTCCTCCCCCGACCGTTGCAGGAGGGTGCGAAGCGCGCGCGGGAGCTCGTCAAGGCCGCCACGGTGGGCGGCACGCTTTTTGAGGAGCTTGGCTTCTCCTATATCGGACCGATTGACGGACACGATATGGATCAGCTCCTGGCCGTCCTCCGCACGGTTCGGACCCGCGCCGACGGCCCGATCTTGATCCATGCGATCACAAAGAAGGGCAAAGGCTTCGCCCCGGCCGAGCGCGCCGCCGACAAAGGCCACGCGACCGCCAAGTTCGACCCCGTCACCGGCGACCAGAAGAAGGCCAAATCGAACGCGCCCGCCTACACAAAGGTCTTCGCACAGGCGCTGATCCAGATGGCCGAGGACGATCCCCTGATCACCGCGGTGACGGCCGCGATGCCCTCCGGCACCGGCCTCAACCTCTTTGCCGAGCGCTTCCCGGAGCGCTGCTTTGACGTCGGCATTGCCGAGCAGCACGGGGTGACCTTCTCGGCCGGCATGGCGGCCGGCGGCCTCCGCCCGTTCTGTGCGATCTACTCGACGTTCCTCCAGCGGGGCTATGACCAGGTCGTCCATGACGTGGCGATCCAGCGACTGCCCGTGCGCTTCGCGATCGACCGCGCGGGCCTGGTGGGCGCCGACGGCCCCACGCATGCGGGCTCCTTCGACATTGCCTACCTCGCGAACCTGCCCGATTTCGTCGTCATGGCGGCCGCCGACGAGGCCGAGCTCGTCCACATGGTCGCCACGGCACATGCCATCGATGACCGACCCTCCGCCTTCCGCTTTCCACGCGGCGAGGGTGTGGGCGTCGAGATGCCCGAGCGCGGCCAACCGCTCGAGATCGGGCGCGGTCGGATCATGCGGGAGGGTTCGGGCACGGCCATCCTCTCCTTCGGCACACGCCTTTCCGAGTGTCTGGTGGCCGCAGAGCGTCTGGCTGAGCGGGGCGTCAGTCCGACGGTTGCGGATGCGCGCTTTGCCAAGCCGCTCGACCGCACCCTTATCCTGGAGCTCGTCGCCAACCACGAGGCCCTCATCACCATCGAAGAGGGCGCGATCGGCGGCTTCGGCAGCCATGTCGCCCAACTGCTCGCCGATGCGGGCGTCTTCGACCGGGGCTTCCGCTTCCGCTCAATGGTGCTGCCCGACACCTTTATCGACCAGGACAGCCCGGACGCGATGTACGCAACCGCCCGGATGAGCGCATCCGACATTGAGACTAAGGTGCTGGAGATGATGGGTGTCGCATCGCTCAGCGACCGACGGGCGTGAGCAAAGCCTCACGCTCAAACAAGTCGAAGTGATTTCACGCGACTTCTAGGGAGCACTCAATTGCTCCCTGGTATGCCACATGAACTCGGACGGCTGACTATGGTTACCATTTCGTGAATTTTCTTGTGCCTTAGACGCCTAGTTCCTCACAAAACTGTCCCTCCAACGTGACGCACTGTGTCTGAAACGTTGATTGTTTCAGAAACGTCCTCCGTGTCGAAGCTCCACCGACACTCAACACAGCGGAGCGCGCACAATGACGGCACAGACCACTTCCCTCCGGATCACTGTCACCAACACGTCTGAGGCGGGCGGGACTTTCCTGACCCCGTTCTGGTTCGGCTTC
>JBCCWM010000098.1:0-12926 GCA_039193505.1 Pseudomonadota bacterium
AGGCCGCGGCGTACTCGGCCGTGAAGGCGCGCATCGTCTCAGATCCGGCCGTCTCGTCGTATGGCTACCAGGACGCAAAGGCCTCCTTCGTTCGGCGCGTCGAAGGCGATGCCCTCGCCTGGATGCGCCGGACCAGGACGGAGTGACGCAAGACCGACCGCCGGCTCCGCTGAGCCGTCCCGCTCAGCGGGACAGGTGGCCGATGCCCGCTGTGATCCCCTCGAGCGTCATGGGAACCATCCGATCCTCAAAGATCTCGCGAATGATGCCGATCGTCTGGGTGTAGTCCCACAGGCCCTCTTCCACCGGATTGATCCAGAGATGGGCGGGCCACGTGTCGCAGACGCGGGTCAGCCAGACCTGTCCGGCCTCCGCGTTCATGTGCTCGTTTGCACCGCCTGGAAAGAGGACCTCGTAGGGGCTCATTGAGGCGTCGCCCACCAGGATGCACTTCCAGTCGGGCCCGTATGTGTTGAGGATGTCCGCCGTCGGCACTTGCTCGGACCAGCGACGGCGGTTGTCGCGCCAGACGCCCTCATAAAGACAGTTGTGGAAGTAGAAGACCTCGAGGGTCCGGAACTCCGCCCGAGCGGCCGAGAACAGCTCCTCCACCACGCGGACATGGTCGTCCATCGATCCGCCGACATCGAGAAAGAGGAGGGCCTTGACCGCGTTCCGCCGCTCGGGCCGGGTCTTCACGTCGATCCAGCCCTGCTCCGCCGTGGCGCGGATCGTGGCGTCGAGATCGAGCTCATCCGCCCCCTCGCGCGCCCAGCGGCGGAGCCTGCGGAGCGCGATCTTGAGCGTCCGGGTGCCGAGCTCCACCTGGTCGTCAAAGTTCCGAAACTCCCGCTTGTCCCAGACTTTGACGGCGCGTCGGTGGCGGCTCTGATCCTGGCCGATGCGCACACCCTCGGGGTTGTAGCCATACGCGCCGAAGGGTGACGTGCCGGCGGTCCCAACCCATTTGTTGCCGCCCTGGTGACGCTCCTTCTGCTCTTCGAGCCGCTTCTTCAGCGTTTCCATCAGCGTCTTGAAGTCGCCGAGCGCGTCAATCGCGGCCTTTTCCTCTGCGCTCAGGTGTTTCTCGGCGAGTTTGCGGACCCACTCCTCGGGCACGTCGAGATGGGTGAGCACGGTCTCCAGGTCGATGCACTCGAGCCCTTCGAAAACCGTGGCGAAGACGCGGTCGAAGCGGTCGATGTGGCGCTCGTCCTTCACAAGGCTTGCGCGGGCGAGATGGTAGAAGGCCTCGACATCGTAGACCGCAAGACCCGCGTCGAGGGCGCGGAGAAGCGTCAGATGCTCGCCGAGGCTCACCGGGACGCCCGCCTCGCGGAGAGAGGTGAAGAGGGGCAGGAGCATCGCTCAACCGGCCAGGAGGCCGGTCCGGGCGGCGACGATGACAAAAAAGAGCGCCACGAGCGCGAAGGCGATGCCATGTGCGGCACCGTATTGAAGCTTGTCCGCGCGCGATCCCTGGCGCCGTTCGGCGCGGACCCAACCGAGCACGAAACCGAGCGTAAAGCCCAGAAGGATGATCACCTCGTCACCCGCTCCTCAGGTGGGATCGGAACGGGTCCGAGGGCCTCGAGCTGGGCCTGTGCACGGGCGATCCGACCATCGACATCGCCGAAGGCATAGCGTGCCCATTTTAGGCTCTCAAGACGGTTGGCCTGCGCTTGGCCCTTGTCGCCGAGATTGCGATGCGCTTCTGCCCGGATCGCGAGGAGCCCGGAGAGGAGGACGGCGTTCTCCCCCTGTCGTGCGGGCTCGCTCGCGCTTTCGGCCAGCGAGAGCGCCTGCTCGAAATCGCCGCGTCGGAGCGCGAACATCGCCAGGTGGAGCGAGGCCTGCGCTGTCCGGATGTCGTCGACCCCGAAGGCCCCCCTCAGGAGCTGATAGGCGGATGCGAAATCGACCGCTGCCTGCGCGGGGTCGGCGCGGAAGGCAAGGCGCCCGCGTGTCATCAGCGCGACGGCGAGACGGTGGTCGACCGGTTGCATCCGCCCCGCGATCTCGACCGCGCGATCGACCGAGCGAAGACGTGTCGATGAGGCGTTACGGCGCGTCATCGCCGTCTCGATCGCGGCCTTCCACTCCGAACTCTCCGGCGCACGCCGCGGCGCGCCGACCCCGCGTCCGGCAGGGTTGATCCGGTCGAGGATCGCCGGGACCTGCCGGGCGACGGCCGATTTCGGCATGCCCGAGCGAAGTTCCGGCGCGTAGAGCACGCGGAGCATGAGCATGTCGAACGGCGTCAGGACGGAATGGAAATTGTCGTCGTTGAAGACGCTGTCGGAGAGCCGATAGACGTCGTTTGCGGGTCCCAGGGCCTGTCCGACCTCTTCATGGAGACAGTCGCGCACGTCTTGGGGAGTTGAGTCGACCGGGATGAAAATGCCCGTGGTGCCAAGCGTCGTCTGATCCGACCACCGGAGGCGCGAGCGCCCCGACAGGCGCCCAAACTCCTGCCACGAGGTGACACCCGGCACGATGAAGCAGGCGGCCCCGGGGTAGACGCGCTGGATCTCGCGCATCGTGACGCCCTCGATGTGGAGCTGCGCGGTGAGCGGGCTGTCGACGGTGCGAATGTCGATGCCGGCCTCGCTCCGGAGGCGCGCCAGAAGACGCTCCAAATCGCTCCGATAGGGCGAGAGGCTGGCGCCGCGGAACGCGACGCGGATCGGTCCTTCGTAGCGCAGAAGCCCGGGCAGTTGCTGCCCGCTCTCCAGTGCGAAGGTCAAGTCGAGGAAGTCCTGCGCCAGCGTGGTGTTCGAGCGGGTCACACCGCGTGGACGACCGCGGGCGGCGAAGCGCACGTCGCCGAGCGCGTCGACCGTCACAGGCGCCCGCGTGACAGGGGGTGCAGGAGGTGTCAGCGCACACCCCGCGAGCGCCGTTGCCGCGACGAGCGTCATGGCACACCGGATCATCGCCGGCCCCGTTGATACTTTATGAAGTCGGTTGGCTCGGCGATGCGATCATAGAGCCTCCGCGCCGTGTCATTGCCCTGTTGGGTCAACCAGTAGACCGTCGGCGTGCCGGCTGAATCCGCGGCCCTGTACACGGCCTCGATCAGGGCCCGACCGGCACCGGTGCCGCGGGCGCGTGGATCCACATAGAGATCCTGGAGGTAGACCACGTTCTCGATCCTCCAGCCATGCCGGTGGGTGATGTAATTCACGATGCCGAGAGGACCCTCATCGTCCTCCGCGATGAACCCAGCGTAGTCTGCGACGTCAACGTCAATCAACCGCCCAAAGGTTGTCTGATGTACATCCTCTGCAACCTCTGTATGATAAAACGCCAGATAGGCGGTCCAGAGTGTGCTCCATGCGCGTTGATCGCGGGCCTCGGGGCGTCGGATGGTCAGGGTCATCTGTGTTTTTGCCGCGGCGGGGGTCTGTTTGTTACGGAATATTACGACTTTTGTCTGGGAAGGTCAGCCCTGTCCGACAGATTGGCCCACAAGCGGCAGGCGCGTGCCGGAGGCAGCGCTACCCGCGTCGCGCGAGAAACGCCAGTCGTTCAAACAGGTGCACGTCCTGCTCCGTCTTCAGAAGCGCGCCGTGGAGCCGGGGCAAGCTGTCCTTTGCGCTGCGCCGCAGGTCCTCAGGCGTCAGATCCTCGGCCAAAATCAGCTTCAGCCAGTCCAACACCTCGGAGGTTGAGGGCTTCTTTTTCAGCCCAGGCGTCTCGCGGACCTCAAAGAACGCGGCCAGTGCGGCCTCCACGAGACGGGACTTGATGCCGGGATAATGAACCTCGACGATCCGAGCGAGGGTCTCGGCATCCGGAAACCGGATGAAGTGGAAAAAGCAGCGGCGCAGAAACGCGTCCGGCAGCTCCTTTTCGTTGTTCGACGTGATGACCACGATTGGGCGGTGGCGGGCGCGCACCGTCGCGCCGGTCTCGCGGACGACGAACTCCATCCGGTCGAGTTCCTGGAGGAGGTCGTTTGGGAACTCGATATCGGCCTTGTCGATCTCATCGATCAGGAGGACGACCTTTGTGTCGGCTGCAAACGCCTCCCAGAGCATGCCGCGCCGGATGTAGTTCTCGACATTTGACACGCGCGGATCGCCGAGCTGACTGTCGCGGAGCCGGCTGACGGCGTCATACTCATAGAGCCCCTCATGCGCCTTGGTGGTCGACTTGATCGACCACTCGAAGAGCGGCAGGGACAAGGCGCCGGCAACTTGGCGCGCGAGCTCCGTCTTGCCGGTCCCGGGCTCCCCTTTGACGAGCAGCGGACGCTCCAGCGTGATCGCGGCGTTGACGGCAAGGCGAAGGTCCTGCGGTGCGATGTAGTCGCCCGTGCCCTCAAATTTCATTGCTGCCTCCGCGGATGCCTCCCTGTGACGCATACCGACGCAGACGGCGAGATCAAGCGCAGTTCATTATCATTAACGCACGTGGGGAGGTGACAAGGTTTGCGAAACTCTGTATGCGAGACAGCAAGTTAAGGGGGGTCGGTTCAACGATCACCGGGGAGCTTCTTATGGTCAGGGGTGGTGCGGCAATGAAGCCTGAAAGCAACTTCAACGCGAATTACCGACCGGCCGAGGACGAGCCGTTCATGAACCCGCGTCAGCTCGAATACTTTCGTCAGAAACTATTGACGTGGAAATCGTCGATTCTGGAAGAAAGTCGCGGCACGATTGAGGGGATGCAGGAGGGGACGCGCAATATCCCGGACATTACGGACCGCGCCTCGGAAGAAACCGACAGGGCGCTGGAGCTCCGGACCCGCGATCGTCAGCGCAAAGTGGTCGCCAAGATAGATGCTGCTTTGCGCCGGATCGAAGACGGATCTTACGGCTACTGTGAAGCCACGGGCGAGCCGATCAGCCTGAAGCGACTCGACGCGCGGCCGATCGCGACCCTCTCGCTCGAGGCGCAGGAGCGGCACGAACGCAAGGAACGCGTGCACCGCGACGATTGATCTTGCTGTCAGCGTGTGCCGATCCCGGCCCGGCGCGGCGTTTGAGGGCCTGTAGACACTTTGCCGCACCCGGTCTCTGAAGGCCATGCGTCGCGCGGTGATCATCGGTGCAGGCATCGGCGGGATCGCGGCCGGACTGGCCATGGCGGCCCGGCAGTGGCAGGTCACCGTGATCGAACAGGCGCCGGCGCTCACCGAGGTTGGTGCCGGCCTGCAGCTTGGGCCCAACGCCGTCGCCGTTCTCGATGCTGTGGGTGTGCGAGACGAACTCCGCGCTGCTGCCACTGAGCCAAAGCGTGTCGAGATGCGCGACGACCGCACGGGAGCGCTGGTCGCGCAGGTGGCCCTCGGCGACAAGGTCGTCTCCCGCCACGGTCGCCCCTACCTTCAACTCCACCGCGCGGATCTTTTGAGCGTGCTCTTCCATGCGGCTGAGTGTGCCGGCGTTAGAGTCGAGTTCGGCACGCGTGTGGAGGATCTGGAGACCGTTCCCGAGGCCGATTTGGTGGTGGCGGCCGACGGGATCAGATCGGCGGCGCGGGAGCGCATCGCTGGTCATTCCGCACCGCATTTTCTGGGACATGTCGCGTGGCGCGCGCTTGTCGCGGCCGATCAGGTGCCGGATCTGGACCCCTCAGCGACCCTTCTCTGTCTCGGGCCGGGGCGCCATCTGGTTGCCTACCCGCTCCGCGCTGGAGCGGTCTGGAACGTGGTGGCCGTGACGGAGGAAGCCAAGTGGACGGAGGAGGGGTGGAGCGGGCACGGAGATCCCTCCGCACTCTGCCGTGCTTTCAGCGATGCGGATGGGCCGGTGGCAGCGCTCCTCGACGCGGCTGACGCCCCGCTCCGCTGGGGGCTCTTTGGTCATGCGCCGCTCCCGCGTTGGACGCTTGGACGGTGCGCACTCCTCGGCGACGCCGCCCATCCGATGCTGCCTTTTCTTGCGCAGGGTGCTGCAATGGCGATTGAGGATGCGTGGGTCCTCGCAGCCTGCCTCGAGGACCGGACGGTCGAGGAGGGGCTTGCCCGGTATGCCCGGATCCGCCGCCCGCGGGTCGGCCGTGTCCAACGCACGGCTGCACGCAACGCGCAGATCTACCACGCCAAAGGCGCCAGGGCCGCCGTCCTTCGCTTTGGCATCCGTACCGCCGCGCGCCTGCCCGGCGGCCTGTTGGCAAGCCTCGACTGGCTCTACGGGGACGACGTGACCGCCGGGTCCAAGTGACCCGGGCGCCCCCCCTGGGCGCGCCGCTCGGAGATGTCCTGTCCGCGGCGCCGCGCGGACCGCACTGTGTCCCCCCTTTGTTTGCGAGACGCAGGACAGGATCTACGGTGTCCGCCGTCCGAACGGCCTGCGGTGCCGAGGCCTGGCGGTTGGGTGCTGAGGCCGCCGGCCCGCGCATTGCAACGGGCCAGCGGGGGCTCCGCCAAGGAGCGTCACACGCCATCACAGATTGAGCTCGACCACCAGCGGCACGTGATCCGAAGGCTTCTGCCGACCGCGGACATGAGCGTCGATCCTGCAGTCCGTCAGGCGATCCGCAGCCCGTGGGCTGAGAAGGGCATGGTCGATCCGTATCCCATCATTCCGGTCCCAGGCGCCCGATTGATAGTCCCAAAAGGTGTAAGTCTCCGCGGCCTCCGTCACCGCACGGAGCGCATCTGTGTACCCCAGATGGATGATCCGACGAAAGGCCCGCCGGGTCTCGGGCCGATAGAGGGCATCCTCCGTCCAGGAATCGGGTCGGGCCGCATCCACCGCTTGTGGGATCACGTTGTAGTCGCCGGCGAGCACGGCGATCTCCTCACCGGCCAAAATTTCGGACGCCCGCGCCTCGAGCCGCGACATCCATGCGAGTTTGTAGTCGTACTTTGGCCCCGGAGCCGGATTGCCGTTCGGCAGGTAGAGGCCGCAGATGCGAACGGGCGCGTCGGCCATCACCACGGCTTCGATCCAGCGCGCTTGCGGATCCTCCTCATCTCCGGGCAGGCCCCGCACCACGTCTTCGAGCGGCCGCTTGGACAGGATCGCAACGCCGTTGAAGCTCTTTTGCCCATGCGTCTCGACCATGTAACCGAGCCTCTCAATCTCGTCGCGGGGAAAGGACTCGTCGACGCTCTTGATTTCCTGCAAGACCACAATGTCCGGCGCAGCCTCATCGAGCCAGGCGAGAAGCGCGGGCAATCGCGCCTTGATCCCATTTATGTTGAAGGTTGCGATGATCATGGCCCCTCCGCCGTCGTTCCCCGCTCCTATCACTCGGGCAGCCGTTAGGCCAATCTTAACCGGCGCTGAGCACCCTCCGGGCAGGAGGCCCGGATGCGCAAGCGCGTCGTTTTCAAGGTATTTGGGGAGCGCAACACTGGCACGCGAACGGTGCTAAGCATGCTTGGCCGGATGCCACATGTCACGCTGCGCGTGCCCGGGGCGCCTCCGGTCGAGATCGATCCGGCTTTGGATGCATTGGTCCGAAAGAGCCTCAGCGGCGCCTGGCGGCGCACATATCTGCATGCCCTTCGCGACGATTTGGCCGTCGCGAGGGCGGCGATCGACCCGTGGAAGCATGCGGCGCCGGTGCTAACGCCCGCGCTGCGCGCCGCCGGCGCGCGCACGATCCTCCTCGTGCGAAACCCCTATTCCTGGTTCCTTTCGCTCGCCCGGCGGCCCTATCACATTAAAGGTCCGAAGGCCGAGGGCCTCGAGGCGTTTCTCGTCCGCCCCTGGATGACGGAGCGGCGGGAGGGGATGCCGGCGGTTCTGCCCTCGCCGATGGATCTCTGGACAGAAAAGCTTCGCGCGGCGGAGGTCTATCGCGAAGAGGCAGTTCGCGCAGGTCTCGGGGTTGCCGTCGTCGCCTTCGAGGACCTGGTGGAGGACAACGCTGCAGCCCTCGGCGCGGCGCTCGACCAACTCGGCGTCGGGCGCGAGGGGCTTCGGGCCTTGTCCCGCAACGCCAAACAGGGGGATCCCGCGCCATGCGTCCTCGCCCAGGCCTATCGGGAGGAACGCTGGCGCGCCGATCTTGAAAGGGGCGTTGTTGCTGGGCTCAACCGACGCGTCGATTGGGCGCTTGCGGCCCGATTTGGCTACACCCGTCTGGACCCGGAGGCGTTCCCCGAGCAGATCAGCCCTGAGCGGCGGGCCCGGATCCTGGCGGAAATGTCCCGTCTCGGCGGCCCCGTGGATCGACTCCGCCTCGACGTCGACGTTGCGTGAGCGGACGGCACCCCAGAGCGAGAGGTCATCAGATCGGCACCGTGAACGTTTGGTCGGCATGCGGTTGGCCGGGCGCAATGGGTCCAAGACCTTGAGCGCACGAGAGAACGTGCGGAAGGCGCCGTGCTATGTGATGCCGAGTTGCTGGATCTGGGGGCCTCGGCCGCAGCCGTCGGCTCGCCGTTGCTCCCGGGCCAGACGACCCCTGGTTCAAGAGCGAAGCCAGCTTGTTCCTTCCTGCGTCGTTCAACGGAGGGCGTCAGATAGGAGAGGAGGCGCCGCTTGCCGGATGCGATTTGCCACTGTGGACTCGGTGGCAGAGAGGGGTGTGGGTGGCGGGAGCGGCCGCTCCAAGCGTCGGATGGCCCCGGGCTGGAGGGACGCTTTCGGTCTGGTCGGCAACACTCAGACGACGCATGGTTTTTTGGTCGCGCACGCGTTGGGAAGACCGAGCAAGGAGGTCGCGGGCTGTCTGATCGAATGGCGCTTCCCGACCAAGTATGGTTGTCCCCCGCTGACCCCACACCTTCTGCTGGGTTGAGCGCGACAGGGTCGAAACCGATCTCCATCGCAAGACGAGAGGTCTCGCGAAGGGCAAGGTCTGCCCTGTTGGCGCAGAGCTTTGCAGTCAGATCAACGACGGTGCCCGGCGGTTTGAGTGGGGCTCTGCGACGTTCGATCTGGTGGCGACGCTCACTTTCGCACGCATGACTGTCCTCACAGAGCCAATGCGACGGCGGACCTATTACGTGGGACGCGCGTGCGCGACGCCACCAATCTTGACTGAGCAAAACACGACGTGCTGGTCCGCGCTCACGGGCACGGGCGTCACGATCACATATCCGCGGAGAGGGCGGGACCGGCTCAGCGGTGCTGAAGGTGCTCGGGCATTCCTTCGAAGTGCCCCGCGATGTCACGCGCGCGCGCCCACCAAACCCGATCGCCGCCCATTGCGCGGATGTGGCGGAGGGCCTTGGCCAGGTGCAAGAGCCGGTGGGGTTGACCCATGATGTAGCCGTGGAGCGCGATCCCCATCACGAGCGGGCGACGCGCGCTTTCGGCCAGAAGGACGTCAAACGCGTCCATGATCATTTGGCCGAACTCAGCGCCCTCGCGCTTTCGGGCCACGATCTGGGGGATGTCGTTCAGCTCCTGCGGATAGGGCACGGAGAGGATCGGTCGCGTGCGCGTTTTCATCCAGATCGGCTGGTCGTCGTGGCACCAATCCAAAAGATAGCGATATCCGGCCTCGGCGAGGAGATCAGGTGTCACAACGCTCTGAGAAATCCACGGTCCGAGCCAGCCTTCCGGAGGACGATCCTCGGCTTCTGTGATGCGACGGGTCGCGTCTTGGATGAGAGCGCGCTCCGCCGATTCGTCGAGCGTTCCCTGCCGCTCCGCGTTGCTGCGCCCATGGCCTGCGACCTCGTCGCCGCGCGCCCGGAAGCTCTCGACCAAGCCCGGCGCGGCGTCGTACATCTCCGAATTGACCAGAAGGGTTGCGGGCAGCGCGAGCTCATCGAGAAGTTCGCGGATCCTGGGCGCCCCCACGCGGTTGCCGTAGTCGCGCCACGCGTAGTTCAGAACGTCCGGCTGCGGCCCGCCCGGTGCGAGCTCGGCACCGAGGCCGGTGCCAAATGAAAAACACTCTAAGTTGAGGCCAATATAAACGGCCAGTCGCGCCCCGCCCGGCCAGTCAAACGCTGGGCGCGTAGAAATATCAGAGAAGCCGTAGCGGCGGTGCCCTGGCAACGTCATGGCACCGCCGGTTCAGGCCGTCTCAGGAGAGGGCGAACTCACTCCGCACCGTCTCGACAATGTCCCGCACGCGGGTGTTCGCGACGGAGTAGAAAATCGATTTGCCCTCACGGCGATGGCGGACCATCCCGTCCTGGCGGAGCCGCGCAAGCTGCTGCGAGACCGACGCTTGTCGGATCCCCAGCCGCGCCTCAAGCATATTAACCGATTTCTCACCGTCCAGTAGCTCGCACATGATCGACAGGCGTCCCGCATGTCCAAGTGCTTTCAGGATGTCCACCGCTCCGGTCAAGTCCGAATGCGGCGTTTCACCCACCTCCACCTCGATCGAAAGATCTTTCATATCGCTCTTATCCCCGGGCCAACTCAGGCCTGCCGCCGTCGTCGGACGCTTACTCGAGCGCTCGATACCCAGCATTCGTTCACGCTGCGTGATCAGTGGTGCCGGAATGAAGCAGAAAGAGGGCGAAAAAGTGGTCCTTGGGGTCCAGGGCGCCCTAAGCGCGATCTCGCGCAAAGAAAGTGGTGGAGCGGCTAGCGGGAATCGAACCCGCAACTTCAGAATGGGAATCTGACGCGTTACCTTTACGCCATAGCCGCACAAATTCGCTTTTGTATGAAGGAGGCGCTGCCTTGGCAAGCGCCTCCCGACTGGTCACTCAGCGGCGACCTGGATCGCATGTTGGTCAAGCGTGCGGCGAAAGATGTCGACCATTTGATCGACGTGGGTGCGCTCGGCGATGAATTGTGGCGCGAGAATTCCCACGTCTCCGGTGAACTTGACGTGCAATCCGCTCCAGAAAAGATCGGTCTGCATGGCAGCGCCGCGCTTGCCGACCTTCGGGAAGGGGTGCACCTCGACGCCGGCGATGCTGCCGATGGTCCGGATGTCCTTGACCAGCGGATGGTCGCGGAGGCTCATAACCGCCTCGTTGAAATAGGGGCCGAGCGCGGTCGAACGCTCAAAGAGTTCCTCCTCGCGGATGATGTCCATCATCGCGAGGCCCGCAGCCGTGGCGGCCGGATGTCCGGAATAGGTGTAGCCGTGGAAAAACTCGATCGTGCCCTCGGGGCTCGCGTCGACGACGGTGTCGTAGATCTCGTCCTTGACCGCGACCGCGCCCATCGGGATCGAGCCGTTGGTGAGCGCTTTGGCCATCGTCATGATGTCGGGCACCACGCCGAATGTCTGGGAGCCGAAATTGAAGCCCATCCGCCCGAAGCCCGTGATGACCTCGTCGAAGATGAGGAGGATGCCCTGCTCGTCGCAGATCTCGCGGAGCCGCTCGAGATAGCCTTTGGGCGGCACGAGCACGCCGGTGGAGCCCGCCACAGGCTCCACCACGACGGCCGCGATCTGGCCGCCGCCATACATGTCGCAAAAGCGCTGGAGGTCGTTGGCAAGCTCCGCCCCATGCTCGGGCTGGCCCACGCAGAAGAGATCATCCCCCGTCCAAGTGTGGCGCATCATGACCACGTTCGGCATCACCAGAGGGAAGGTTTCGCGGTTCTTGACCATGCCGGAGAGGCTGATCCCGCCGATGTTGACGCCGTGATAGGCGCGCTCGCGGGACACAAAGCGATTGCGGTGCGCCTCGCCACGGGCATTGTTGTAGGCCATCGCGATCTTGAGCGCGGTGTCGATCGCCTCGGAGCCCGAGTTGACGAAGAAGACGTGGTTCAGCGGCTCAGGCGTCAACTTTGCCACTTCGGCGGCAAGCGCGAACGTGCCGTCATGGCTGAGGCAGAAGGGCGCCGTGTAGGTGTTGATCTTCATCTGCGCGTGGACGGCCTCGACGATTTTCGGATGGCAGTGCCCGGCCGGGGAGCAAAAAAGACCCGAGGAGCCGTCGAGGATCTGGCCGCCGTTTTGGTCCCAGAGCCATGTGCCTTCCGCCCGGCTGACAAGCCGAGGCTCCTTTTTGAAGGCGCGGTTGGGCGTAAATGGCATCCAATGCTGTTCGAGCGAGTTGCTGCGGGTGTACATCACATGTCTCCGGAGTGGTGCGGTGGCCGGCAGAGCCCCGCGATGACCACCACAAACACCAAGCCCGGGGGCTTCGGCAAGGGCGATCGCCGCCCACGGCTTGTCGCAATGCGGGGGACGGTGTAGGCAGTGCATGTTAATCCGGCAGCATCCGAGGGAGGAAGGCCATGCTGAGGCCTTTTGCGGTCTTGCTCGTCTCGGCGGCGCTGCCCGCACATGCACAGAGTGATCTGATCGAAACGGCGCGCAACGCCTATGCTGCGGCCTGGGCGCTCGCGCCCCTCTCGATTGGCACAACGGCCTTTGTCACACGGCCACCGCAGCTCATCGGCGACATCGTTGAGCGACAGGATGCGCGCTTCGCCCCGGGTGAGGAGATCCTGATCTACGCGGAGCCTTGGGGCTACGACTACATCCAAACGATCGACGGCTACGAGTTCGGATTTGACCTCGATATGGAGGTGTTGGACCGCACGGGTGCTGTCGTGTTCGCCCAAGACGGGTTTCAGTCGATCCGCCTCAGCTCCCGCCACGAGGTGCGGGAGTTCGTGATGCTCGTTGCGCTCGATTTCGATGGCTTCGACCCGGGCCCCTACACTGTGCGGCTGCAGGCAAACGATATCGCCTCGGACCAGTCATCGACATTCTCCATGGCATTTGTCCTGACGCCCTAGCGGAGCGCCCGCTCCAGATCAACCGCGGCGATGGGCGTTGCAATGATAGAGAAGCCGCCGAGTACAGTGGCCAACGCCAAGGGGGGCAAGCCCGTGGTCCAACCCGTGCCGCGTCAAGCTCTTCACGATCGCAATGGCCGAGAGGCCGCGCCTTGCCTGGCGCCGCGCGCCGGTCGCGCCAGCGGGCTACACGCGTTGGACGCACGTCCTCAGGCGCGTCGCCGGCGGCGGGGGCGCCCACCCTCCGACCCAAAGCGCGGCTCGGGGATCTCGACCAGTGTTTTGAGGCGCGGGAACGGGTCGGTCGCGTGAGGGATGTGGTTTGCCGCGACGAAATGCTCC
>JBCCWM010000099.1:0-12847 GCA_039193505.1 Pseudomonadota bacterium
GCATTGGCAGATGAACTGCTCGACGAGATCCACCGGGTGCTCGCACCTGACGGGCGCGTTGTTTTTATTGTGCCGAACCGTGCAGGCATTTGGGCACGCCGCGACGCGACGCCCTTTGGCTATGGGCGGCCCTACAGTGTCGGTCAGGTCGACGCGCTCCTGCGCCGTCACCGTTTCACGCCGGAGGATCGTGCCGCGGCGCTCTATGTGCCGCCCTCCCACCGCCGGTTCTGGCTGCGCACAAATCCGGTGTGGGAGCGCCTTGGACGTCGGCTGGATCTGCACATGCTCGCCGGTGCGCTTTTGGTCGAGGCGTCGAAGCAAGTGCTCGCCAAACCGAAGAGCGGGACGCGCGTGAGTGTCCTGAGCCCGATCGACGTTCTCGAAGGGCTGACCCATCCCGTGCCGAAGCCCGCGAACCAGCGCGGTGCGCCCGTGGCCTGCGGGGCCGACGGGAGCTGAAAAGAGGCGCGAAAACGCATCGAAAGCCCTGGCAAGGTCGCTTGCCAGGGGGGGGCACCCCTGCTATCACCTCGACGGCTTTCGCCGGGCAGATTAAGACCCGGGCAACGGGTTGCTGAACGCCCACGCGGCAAGCAGCCAGACAGAGACGGAGGGGTCGTGTCGGAGACGACATCAATGACGTCGGGCGTCGCGGGACGCTACGCGACGGCGCTCTTTGAGCTTGCGCTCGACGCGGGCCAACTGGATGCCCTCGAAAGCGATATGACCGCTCTGCGTGCTGTGCTTGCTGAAAGTGCCGAATTGTCGGACGTGCTGCACTCGCCGATCCACTCCCGCGACGATCAAGGCAAAGCGGTGAGCGCGGTGGCCAACGCCATGGGCGTCCAGGGCCTCACAAAGAACACGCTCGGGCTGATGGCGTCGAAACGTCGCCTCTTCGCCGTGCCACAGATGATCGAGATCGCACTCGGCCTGATCGCTGAGCACCGCGGCGAGATCAGCGCGGAGGTCCTTGCGGCCAAACCGCTCACCGACGCGCAGCACGCATCGCTCTCGGAGGCGCTCCGCCGCGCGCTCGGTGCGGAGGTCAACATCCAGACATCGGTCGACGCCGGCCTCATTGGGGGGCTGGTCGTCAAAGTCGGCTCGCGCATGATTGACACGTCGATCCGCGCCAAATTGAACACCATGCTGAACGCTATGAAAGAGGTCGGGTAATGGCGATACAAGCTTCCGAAATCTCTGCCATCCTGAAGGAGCAGATCCAGTCTTTCGGCCAGGACGCCGAGGTTTCGGAGGTCGGGCGCGTCCTCTCGGTCGGGGATGGCATCGCGCGCGTCTATGGCCTTGACCAGGTGCAGGCGGGCGAGATGGTCGAGTTCCCCGGCGGCATTCGCGGGATGGCGCTGAACCTCGAGGTCGACAATGTCGGTGTCGTGATCTTCGGCACCGACCGCGACATCAAAGAAGGCGACACGGTCAAGCGCACGAACTCGATTGTGGACGTCCCGGTCGGGAAGGGTCTTCTCGGTCGCGTGGTCGACGCGCTCGGGAACCCCATCGACGGCAAGGGCCCGGTTGTGTTTGAGGAGCGTCGGGTCGCCGACGTCAAAGCGCCGGGCATCATCCCCCGCAAATCGGTGCACGAGCCGATGGCCACCGGTCTCAAGGCCATCGATGCGCTGATCCCGATCGGCCGCGGCCAGCGCGAGCTGATCATCGGCGACCGGCAGACCGGCAAGTCGGCGGTCGCGCTCGACGCCGTTCTGAACCAGCGCTCGGTCAATGACACCGATGACGAGAGCAAGAAGCTCTACTGTGTCTACGTCGCTGTCGGCCAAAAGCGGTCCACCGTGGCGCAGCTTGTGCGAAAGCTCGAGGATTCCGGCGCGATGGAGTACTCCATTGTCGTTGCGGCGACGGCGTCCGAGCCTGCGCCGATGCAGTATCTCGCGCCCTATGCGGCTTGCGCGATGGCGGAGTACTTCCGCGACAACGGCATGCACGGGCTGATCATCTACGACGATCTCTCAAAGCAGGCGGTGGCCTATCGCCAAATGTCCCTCCTCCTCCGCCGCCCGCCCGGACGTGAGGCGTATCCGGGCGACGTCTTCTACCTGCACTCGCGCCTTCTCGAGCGCGCGGCGAAACTCAATGAGGACAACGGGGCAGGGTCCCTGACAGCCCTTCCGATCATCGAGACCCAGGGCGGAGACGTCTCGGCCTTCATTCCGACCAATGTCATCTCGATCACGGACGGGCAGATCTTCCTTGAGACCGAGCTCTTCTACCAGGGCATCCGGCCGGCCGTGAACACAGGTCTCTCGGTGAGCCGTGTGGGCTCCTCCGCGCAGACCAAAGCGATGAAATCCGTTGCAGGTTCGATCAAGCTTGAGCTTGCACAGTACCGGGAGATGGCGGCCTTCGCGCAGTTCGGCTCAGACCTCGATGCGGCCACCCAGCGCCTTCTTGCGCGCGGTGCGCGGCTGACGGAGCTTCTGAAGCAACCGCAATACGCGCCGCTCACCAATGCCGAGCAGATCGTGGTGATCTTCGCGGGCTCAAAGGGCTATCTCGACAACATTGCCGTCGGCGATGTCGGCCGGTTCGAGCAGGGCCTCCTCAGCCATTTGCGGACAAACAACAAGGATCTTCTCGACGATATCACCCAGAACGACCGCAAGGTTTCGGGCGATCTTGAGGAGAAGGTGCGGGCTGTTCTTGACGGATACGCCAAGGACTTCGCGTAACCGAGATGCCGAGCCTCAAGGATCTCAAGAACCGGATCTCATCGGTCAAGTCGACGCGTAAGATCACCAAAGCGATGCAGATGGTCGCCGCGGCGAAGCTTCGCCGTGCGGAGGAGCGCGCGCAGGAGGCGCGACCTTACGCTGAGAAGATGAATGCGGTTCTTGCAAACCTCGCCCAAAGCGTGGCCAACAGCCCGACGGCGCCCAAACTTCTGACCGGCACCGGAGCAAACCAGACGCACCTCTTTGTCGTGGCAACGGCGGAGCGCGGGCTCTGCGGCGGTTTCAACTCCTCGATTGTCAAGCTCGCGCGGATGGAGGCGGAGAAGCTCATCGCCGAGGGCAAGTCCGTAAAAATTCTCACGATCGGAAAGAAGGGGCGGGAACAGCTCCGCCGGATGTTCCCCAACGATTTGGTGGGGCATGTCGATCTCTCCAGCGTGAAGATGATCGGGTACGACACCGCAGCGAACATCACCCGCGATGTCCTGACCCGCTTCGGCCAGGGCGAGTTCGATGTCTGCACGCTCTTTTTCGGCAAGTTCAAGTCGGTGATCAGCCAGGAGCCGACGGGGCTGCAGCTGATCCCTGCGGTGTTCGCGGAGGAGAGCGACTCCGCTGACGCGGACGCGCCGGCAGGTGCACCTTACGATTATGAGCCGGAGGAGGAGGCGATCCTCGCCGATCTTTTGCCGCGCTCCGTCACGACGCAGGTCTTCACAGCACTCCTCGAGAACGCAGCGTCCGAGCAGGGCGCTCGGATGAGTGCGATGGACAATGCGACGCGGAACGCGGGCGATATGATCGATCGTTTGACGATCCAATTCAACCGTTCGCGACAGGCTGCGATCACGACTGAGCTGATCGAGATCATCTCGGGTGCGGAGGCGCTCTGACCGGATGACAGACGCGACTTTTCCGAGGGACAGTGTCCAAATCTCGCCGACATTCCTGACGGTCGGGCGCGAAGGCTGCGCCATCGACGCCATTTCCGCCGTCACTGTCTCGCGAGGCGCCGGACCAGGTGTCGCGGCCATTGCATTTGCGGTTCTGCTCCTTTGGCCGATCGCATCGTTCGTGCTTGCCCCACCGAGTTTGGGGTTTGCCTCGACGCTGTTCGTTGCGTTGAGCGGCACGGCAGTCGGCGCGGCTATATTGATGATCGGCGCCCGGTTCGGACAGTGGGTGCTGTCGGTCCGGGGCGCGTCGGGCGCGCCCCTTGTCGGGATTGCACGGGCGGATCGTCGGGAAATTGAGAAGATCAGGGCGGCGATCGAGGGCGCGATCGCCGCACGCGGCTGAAAATCAGGAGAGCTGGAATGGCAAACGCTAAGGGGAAAATCACGCAGGTGATCGGCGCGGTCGTCGACGTGCAGTTCGAAGACCACCTGCCGCCGATCCTCAACGCGCTTGAGGTGCTCAATCAGGGCACGCCGCTGGTCCTCGAGGTTGCCCAGCACCTTGGCGAGAACACGGTGCGCACGATTGCGATGGATTCGACCGAGGGGCTCGTGCGCGGCCAGGACGTCACCGACAAAGAGGGCCCGATCACAGTGCCCGTCGGCTCCGCGACGCTCGGCCGTATCATGAACGTTGTGGGCGAGCCGATTGATGAGCGCGGTCCCGTCGAGGCCGACGATCGCCGTCCGATCCACGCGGTGGCGCCCGAGTTCTCGGACCAGTCGACGGAATCGGAGATCCTCGTCACCGGCATCAAGGTCGTCGATCTCCTCGCGCCCTATTCCAAAGGTGGTAAGATCGGCCTCTTCGGCGGTGCCGGCGTCGGCAAGACCGTCCTGATCCAGGAGTTGATCAACAACATCGCGAAAGTGCACTCCGGCTTTTCGGTGTTTGCGGGCGTGGGTGAGCGGACGCGGGAGGGCAACGACCTCTACTACGAGTTCATCGAATCGGGCGTGATCAACGAAAACGACCTGACGAAATCGAAGGTGGCGCTCGTCTACGGTCAGATGAACGAACCTCCGGGCGCGCGGGCGCGCGTGGCGCTCTCGGGTCTCACCATGGCGGAGCAGTTCCGCGACGCCTCCGGGACCGATGTCCTCTTCTTCGTCGACAACATCTTCCGCTTCACGCAAGCGGGCTCGGAAGTGTCGGCGCTCCTTGGCCGGATCCCGTCGGCTGTGGGATACCAACCGACCCTTGCAACCGACATGGGCTCGCTCCAGGAGCGGATCACGTCGACCCGCGGTGGCTCGATCACCTCGGTGCAGGCGATCTACGTGCCCGCGGACGACCTCACCGACCCCGCGCCGGCGACGTCCTTTGCGCACCTCGATGCGACGACCGTTCTCAACCGCGCGATCTCCGAGCTCGGGATCTACCCGGCGGTGGACCCGCTCGATTCGACGAGCCGGATCCTCGACCCGCAGATCGTGGGTGAAGAGCACTATCAGGTCGCGCGCGACGTCCAGGGGATCCTGCAGCGCTACAAGTCGCTCCAGGACATCATCGCCATTCTCGGGATGGATGAACTCTCCGAGGATGACAAACTGACCGTGGCGCGCGCCAGAAAGATCCAACGCTTCCTCAGCCAGCCCTTCGACGTGGCGGAGGTCTTCACAGGCTCGCCCGGGGTGCAGGTTCCGCTCGAGGACACGATCTCGTCGTTCAAGGCGGTTGTTGCGGGCGAGTACGACCACCTGCCGGAAGCGGCCTTCTACATGGTGGGCGGCATCGACCAGGTCAAAGCCAAGGCGGAGCGGATGGCGGCCGAAGCGGCCTGATCCGACCGTTCCAGGTCCGCTTGCGGTGGCAACCGGGCCGAGTTAAGAGGCCGAGAAGAGCGCTGGGGAGAAGGCTATGCAACTCGACATCGTAACGCCGGAGCGCCAGCTTCTCTCTGCCGAGGTCAAGAGCGTGCAGATCCCGGCCACCGAGGGGGAGATGACGGTGATGGGCGACCACTCGCCCGTCATCACGACCCTGCGGCCGGGCATCGTCAGTGTGGCCACGGCAAGCGAAACCTCTGAGTTTGTCGTGACCGGCGGGTTTGCGGAGATCAGCAGCGCGGGCGCGTCGATCCTCGCCGAGCATGCGATCCCTCGCGAGGAGGCCACGGCGGAGATGTTCGCGACGGAACGTGCCGCGACCGAGGCGGCGAGTGCCGTCGCCGACGGGCCCGAGAAGGCGCGCCTCAGCCTTCGACTGAACGATCTGTCTGTTCTGGCGACGCGCCTCGGGCTCTGACCCGCGCGGCGGCCGGTGTTCGAGACCCTTTATTTTCACATCGGCGGGCTCAAGACCGGAACGACGACGATCCAGGCGACGCTGGCGGACGGAATGGACCATCTCGCCGCCAATGGTGTGCACTACGTTGTGCGACCCCTGCCGATCCTCGCATTGGTGGCGGCACATCCGACCCATGCGCTCCGACGCCTCGCGAAGGCCCGCACGCCGTCCCGACACCGGGCCTTTCTGGCGCGGTCCATGGCCAGCTTGCGGGCGGCGGCCGACAGCGCGGCACAGCCACTCGGGGTCCTGAGCAGCGAAGAGGTCTTGTTTTTGCCGGCCGAGGACATCGCGCGGCTGGCGGACATGCTCCAGAGCCTCGCGACGGAGGTGCGCGTCGTCTACTACGCCCGCCATCCCTTGGGACGCATCCCGTCCATGATGGCGCAAAACATCAAGCTTGGGCTCGCCACATCCGGTGACCCGCTGACGCGATACGTCGAAGGAATTGAGGGTGAACTCCGCCCTTTCTTGGATGCCTTCGGCCGCGACGCGTTTCGAGTGCGTCCCTTTGATCCTGCGGCGTGGCCGAACGGTTGCCCGGTTTCAGATTTCCTGACGACAATCGGTCGTCCTGAGCTTCGCGACACTCTCGTGATCCACAGGCGGAACGACCGCCTCAGCGCTGCGGCCGCAGAGATCGCTGACGCGGTCCAGGCCGCGGGGCATAGAGTGCATCGCAATGAGATCTTTAAGTCCTTTTTGACGCAGATCGACGGCCCCCCTTTCACGCTGTCGAGAGACCGGCTTCAGGGCGTCCGGGACGCCATCGAGGCCGATCTGGCGTATCTGGATCGGGAGTTCGGTTTGCATCCGCCCCCGCCGGTGGAGACGCCGGGCCCTGATCGCGCTGCGGCCTTTTCGGACGCCACTTTGGTGTCGGTTTGGACGGCCCATATGGCGCTCGCGCGGGAGGCGGAGGCGCTAAGGGGGGCGAAGGAGGCTGCTGAGCGCAGGGTTGAAGTGCTCCACAAAAAACTCTCGGCGCGGCGTCGACGCCGCCGCCGCAGGAAGCGCGCGGAGTGATCTCATGTTCGAGCGCGTGATCCTCCATCTTGCACCGCAGCGGATCGATGGTTCCTCAATGAATGCGCGCCTGCGGGCGTCGCGCGACCTCCTCGGCCGAGCGGGCGTGTATTTGCCGGATGCGTCGCTCCTCCTGGCGCATTTTCTGAAGCGCCCGCGGCGGGCCTTCCCGGAGCTAGTCGACGCGCAAGGTCTGAAGGGTCTGCGCAGGCGCGCGTCGGAGGCGTTTCGAGCGCTGAAGACCGCGGCCAACGATCCAGATCTTACCACAGCCATCTGGAGCACGGACGCCGCAGGGGACCTCGCGCGATCCGAAATCGAGGAGGTTGCCGGAGCGCTCTCGGCTCTCGCGGCTAAGACGCGCGTGATCTACGACCCAGCGCACCCGTTTGACCGTGTCGCCGTTCGCCTCGGACGGGCAGTTCTTACCGGTCACGCCACGCTAGACGACGATCTCCGACCTTATCTGGAGGACTTTGCGGCCGTCACCGCAGCGTATGGGGCGGCCTTCGGTCAAGACGCGCTCTCCGTGCATATGGGGCCAGATCTTCCGGCGGCTCTGGGCCTGCCTGATCTGAAACAGCGCGACGGAGAGGCGTCCCAAAGCGCGCCCGCCGTGATGGTCAAGGACGCTCTCAACCGCACAGGCGTCAGTCTTGAGCCGGATCGCCAAAGCCGCCTCGCGCGTCTCCCCGGTCCTCCGTTTTGTGTGCCGCCGGCGCGGCTCGCGCCGCTTCAGTCCGAGATCGACGCTCGGCTGAGCTGGCTTGAAGGGGAATGGGGTGTAAGGCCGATCCCTCCCGATCAGCCGGGCAAGGTCGAGGTTCCCGAGGTCACATGGCGGGAGATTGGCCGGCTCCTGGGCCCCGCTGCACGCGTCGTTGAGCCCAGTTATCCGCGTCAGACGGCGCGTGCCGTTGCGCCGGAGCGCCCCGCAGCGCCGGCAAAGCGTGCACTGCCCCGGAATGAGACGTCGCTGAAGGCGTTCTCTCTGACACTGATCCTGGCTTTGCCGCGCACGGGATCGTCGCTCCTCTGTCACGATCTGGCATCCCTCGGCGGGCTGGGGCGACCCGGGGAGCATCTGTTGCCGCTTGTCGGTCAGAAAGCTGCGCCGCCCTACCGATGCGAAGACGTCGTCAAGCTCTGCCAGCTCGGGAAGGATCCGGCAGCGCCGGTGCTCGGCGTCAAGATCATGCTGGCCCAGACGCCCCAAATCCTCCGGTGTCTCCAAAATGGCGGCCGGCTGGAGCCCTCGGGTGCCGCGTGTCGGGCCGTCGTCGACTGGGCGCACTCCGCTTTCAAGGCCGTGAACCTTCTCTTTATCCGGCGCGACGATCTGGTGGCCCAGGCGATATCCTACGTTCTGGCAAAAGAAACAGACGTCTGGCATGTCCATGATGCGGCGGGGCAGGCCAACCACGCGGAACGGGTGGCGGAGCTCGCGCGGTCACTCGATCCCGGCAAGGTTCTGCGGCAGGTCGATGCATTTGCGGGCGCGGCGGCTCAGCTCGATGCCATCGCCGCTGAGTACGGGGCGCGCGCGCACGCGATCCGGTACGAGGACTATGTCGCTGCGCATGACGAGGCGCGCCGAGCGCTCCTCGCGCATGCCGCGGCCGCGGGGCTGAAGCCCCTCCGCGAAACGCACCGACGGGCGCTTCGCAAGGCGCTGCCGGATCAGACGGTGCTCGACATCAAAGCACGCCTGCGCGCGCATCTAGAGACGCGCGTGCTCCGCCACATCTAGATGGCCTGGCGGCTGGGGTAGGCGAGTTCGTAGATCGGAAGAAGCGTTTGCAGCTTGAAGAGCGACGAGACGGACGTGCCGTTGGCGATGTTCTGGATGGCTTGCGCGAAAATCGGGGCGGTCGGAATGATCCGGATCCGGTCCGAGGCAAGCACGGCCTCCGTCGGTTCGATGGAATCCGTGATCACCAGGGTGGCAAGGTCGGACTCTTCGAGACGTGAGAGCGCTGGGCCCGACAGGACGCCGTGCGTGCAATAGGCGTGCACTTCCGCCGCCCCGGACTCTTTCAGGATCTCCGCCGCCTTGCAGAGCGTGCCAGCCGTGTCGCAGATGTCGTCGACAATCAGACAGATGCGGTCGGCCACTTCGCCGATGACCGTCATCGAGGCGACTTCGTTCGGGCCCGACCGGCGCTTGTCGACGATCGCAAGCTCCGCGCCGACCCGCTCCGCCAATTCGCGCGCCCGTGCGACGCCACCGACATCGGGCGAGACCACGGTCAGCCGGCTGAGATCGGGGAAGGAGTGGCGGACATCGATCGCGAACACCGGTGCCGCGTAGAGGTTGTCGACGGGTATGTCGAAGAAACCCTGGATCTGGAAGGCGTGGAGATCCATCGTCAACACGCGCTCAATGCCCGCCTGGGTCAGAAGGTTGGCCACGAGTTTAGCTGAAATTGGCGTGCGCGCCTTAGAGCGTCGGTCCTGGCGGGCATAGCCGAAATAGGGGATCACGGCCGTGATGCGCAGCGCCGAGGATCGGCGGAGCGCGTCTGTCATGATCAAAAGCTCCATCAGATTGTCGTTGGCGGGGTTTGACGTCGATTGGAGGATGAACATGTCCTCGCCTCGAACGTTCTCGAACACCTCAACGAAAATCTCGCCGTCGCTGAAGCGTTCGACACGGGCGTTCACCGTCTCGACCTTCTCGCCGCGGTGAAAGCTCATCCTCCGTGCGACAGCCTCCGCAAGGGCCCTGTTGGAGTTGCCCGAAATGAGCTTGGGTTGCTTGCCGGTCATGCGCGCGCCCTCTCACCGACCCTATGGTGCGCGGTCTGTAGCACCGAAGGCCGTTCTTGCATAGAGAACTTGAACGAGCTGTTGTGTGCATGGCGCCGCAGCCAACCAGAGGATGATGATGGCCCAGATCGACTACTACTTTACGCCGCTCTCTCCGTTCACGTATCTCGCCGGCCTCAGGCTTGAGGAGGTGGCCAAGGCACGCGGGGCCGAGATCGCGTATAAGCCCTTCAACCTTGCTGTGCTGGGCAAGGAGACCGGTTTCACGCCGCCGCCGCAGCGCCACCCGAGCCGGCAGGCGTACCGGCTGCAGGAGCTGACGCGCATCGCGGCCGAGCTGGACCTGCCAATCAATCTGCAGCCAGCGCATTGGCCGACGAACCCGGTGCCGGCGTCCGTCGCGATCATTGCCGCGGTCGAGGCCGGAGGCGGCGATGTCGGCATGCTCGTCCACGGACTTATGGGCGCGTGCTGGGCAGAAGAGAAGGACATCGCGGAGGATGCCGTTCTTGCGGCCTGTCTCGAGGCGGCAGGCTTTGACGGCAAGCTCGCGGGGCAGGGGATGCTGAGTGGCGTCGAGACGCTCGAGCGCTACACAAACGAAGCGCTCGAGGCGGGGGTCTTCGGCTCACCCACCTATGTGGTCGGCGAGGCTGTCTTCTGGGGTCAGGACCGGATCGACGCGCTGGACCGCCATTTGGCGTGACTTTCAGGCGGCCTGGCGCACGGCAGCGATCAGGCGGTCGACATCCTCCTCCGTTGTCGTCCAGCTGCACATGAGCCGGGCGCTCAGCACCGCATCGTCGGGCCCGTCCATGCTTTGGTCCGAGGGCCATAAATAATAGTGCGCGCCCGCCTCCATCGCGGCGCGATGCGCGCGGCGGGAATAGGCGGCGAAGACGGCGTTTGCCTCCGTCGGGTGGCAGAGATGCGTGTTCGGCGCTTGGAGGAGGCCCTGGGACAGCCGCGCTGCGCGGGCATTCGCGCGTGCTGCCAGCTCGAGCCAGAGGTCACCGTCGAGATAGGCATCCATTTGTGCCGCGAGAAAGCGGTGTTTTGAGAACAAATGTCCTCCGCGCTTCCGGCGGAGGGCGGCCTCCCACGCGCGGGACGGATCGAAGAGGATGATCGCTTCCACTCCCATCAAACCGTTCTTGGTTCCGCCGAACGACACGGCATCAATCCCCGCCTTCCAGGTCATCTCCGCTGGCGTGCACCCAAGGGCGGCCACCGCATTCCCGAACCGCGCACCGTCCAAATGCACCGGGCAGCCCTGCGCCTTGGCGAGCCCGACGAGCGTCCTGATCTCCTCAACGCTGTAGACTGCGCCCGCCTCGGTCGAGTTCGTGAGCGTCAGCGCCCCCCGCTGCACGTTGTGAACCCCTGTGGCACCCGTTCGCGCCAGCGCAGCCTCCAGCGCGTCTGGGTCGATCTTGGCGTCTGCGCCGTCCAGCAGCGTGATCTTGGCGCCGCCGGTGTAGAACTCGGGTGCGCCGCATTCATCCACTTCGGCATGGGCGCTTTTGTGCGCGTAAACCGTCGCCCAGGGCGGGCAGAGACACGCCAGTGCGATGGCGTTCGCGGCCGTTCCCGTCGCGACCAACAGAACAGCGGCCTCAGGTGCCTCAAAGATGTCGCGGATCCGGGCGACCACGCGCTCGCTGACGTCATCGGCGCCGTAGGACCCGCTGAAGCCCGTATTCGCGGCGGCGAGGGCCTCGAGCACGGCGGGATGGGCGGGGGCTGCGTTGTCTGATGTAAACCACATCACTCAAATCCTTCGATCACGTAGTCCTCCAGGTCGTCCTCTGAGATCCCGTCTTCCGAGACCAGCCGCCCAGCAAGCGAAATGCCCGCTCGGTGCACCGACGTCGGATCGCCCGAGATCAGCGGGTGCCAGTCGGCGAGCGGCTGACCGTCCGCGCGGAGCCTGTAGGCGCAGGTCTCCGGCAGCCAATAGCGGATCTCGGCAATCTTTTCAGGGCGAATGATGACGCAGTCGGGCACTTTGGCTTTTCGGTTCGGGTAGTCCGTGCAGCGGCACGTCTCGCGGTCGAGGAGGCGGCAGGCGACATTGGTCATGGCGACCTCGCCCGTGTCCCAATCCTCGAGCTTGAGAAGGCAGCACTTGCCGCAGCCGTCGCAGAGGGCCTCCCACTCCGCTTGGGTCAACTCCTCGAGCGTGAACCGCTCCCAAAACTCCTGTCTTAGGTCTGTGTTGCTCATGCGGGCGACACTGGCGCGTGCGGAGCCAAAAGGAAAGGCATGTCCTCGGCACGGTCGTGAATTTCGAGTTAAGTAAAGAGAGTTCTCAAAGCAATAACCTATAAACCTAAAGCATTAGGCTTTGTTACTAAATGCTAACCAGTAAAATTATAACTTCCTAAACGAGCCATACACTAAGAAATATCCTGGTCAGGGTGCGTCCTGTGGGGGGCGTGTGGGACACGGGGTGGGGTATGTCTTCGATCATTTCTGAAGGATTTACCATTTTTGCTGACGACGACACGCCTTTTTGGGGTGTTTCTGATGTATCTTTGGTCGATGTGAGCGGGACATCCTATCTCGCAATTGGGTCCGAGCGAGACGGCACGCTCGCCATTCTCAATCCCACGACCGAGACGGTGGTATCCGAAATTGCGCTTTCCGCAGGCAGCGGCACAGAGGTGCTGAGCGACGTTGAGCTCGTCGACGGGCCCAGCGGACAGCGGCTCGTCACCGGCGGGCGGTATGACGACAACATCGGGGTCTACGAGGTTGGCACCGGTGGGACGCTGACGCAGACTGCATCGGTGACGGACGGATCGGGGTTTTTGGATCGGATTTCGGTCCTGTCGTCGGCCGTTATCGGTGGACAAAGCTATGTCTACGCCGCGTCCTTCGGCCGGTCGGGCATCGGCTCGTTCCGCGTCGACACCGATGACACGTGGATTTGGAACGGAGGTGTGGTCAGCGGCGCCTATTCGCTCGGCGATGTCACTGCGCTCGGCGCCGCACGCTTTCACGGGACGGAGTTTCTGTTCGCGGCCTCGGGTGTCGATGCGGGCGTGACAACGCTGACGCTCGGGAGCGATGGGACCATGACCCCA
>JBCCWM010000100.1:0-12536 GCA_039193505.1 Pseudomonadota bacterium
CAAATTGGCGCCACGCCCAGCGGCCCGGCGGTCGTCCGATTGTGCGAAGATGTCGTCGATTTCGCCCACCTGGTCGAAATCGGCGCCAATAAAGGCAAAGAGCTCACGCAGCCCCCGCTGCCCTACGAACAGGTGCTCGTATGGCATCACCAGGAGCTCGTGCACGCCCTCGTCCTCGAGCGCTTTGAGCGTCTTCATTGCCTTGTTGAACTGGCGAATTGCCGCCTTGTGGTCGCGTGTCTCGGGCCAGAACCGATCCTTCTTGGCCGCCCTCAGATCAAAGCTGTTGGCGACACCGAAGGGTTCGCGCAGCAGAAAGACCAGCTTGACGCGCCCGAATGCCGCCAACTGCTCGGTCTTGCCGATCAGTTGGGGGAGCTTGTCGCCCACGATCCGCGCGCCGCGAAACCGCTCCAACACACCACTGTCGTCGCGCCGCTTCCAGCGCTCCCCCATATGGTGGGTGTCGCCCTCCTCGAACGCCAGGAATCGATCGGGCTCATAAAGCTCCGGTCGAAGCTCCTGGCGACGGGTCTGGCCGCTGTACCGCTCGTTCCCGATCGCCACCTCCGGGTGGCGATTGAGCAACCGGTGGACGGCCGATGTGCCGCTTCGAGGGCAGCCGGTGATGAAGACGAAGGTCCGCTCCGTCATTCGCGCTCCTCAAGGCGCGCGAACGCGCCGCGGTCGAGCATCAGAGTGTCACCCATCAGTCGGCCTCCTCGTCGAGAAGCTCGACATTGAGGCCGAGCGAGCGGATCTCCTTCACGAGCACGTTGAAGCTCTCCGGCACACCGGCCTCGAAGTTGTCCTCGCCCTTAACGATGCTCTCGTAGACCTTGGTCCGGCCCGCGACATCGTCGGACTTCACCGTCAGCATCTCCTGGAGCGTATACGCCGCGCCGTACGCCTCGAGCGCCCAGACCTCCATCTCACCGAAGCGCTGGCCGCCGAACTGCGCCTTGCCGCCCAGCGGCTGCTGGGTGACGAGCGAGTAGGGACCCGTGGACCGCGCGTGGATCTTGTCGTCGACAAGGTGGTGGAGCTTCAGGATGTACTTGACGCCCACGGTCACGGGACGCGCGAAGGCTTCACCCGTGCGCCCGTCGAAGAGGAGGCTCTGGCCGCTCTCGTTGAAACCGGCACGCTTCAGCGCATCAACGACATCGGGCTCCTTCGCGCCATCAAAAACGGGCGTCGCGATTGGGACGCCGCGCGCAACATTGTCGGCGGCTTCGACGAACTGCTCCTCGCCCATCTCGGCGATCACGTCCTCGTAGACCTCGGGCCCGTAGGCAACGCGCATGGCGTCCTGCACGGGGCTGAGATCCCCCGAGCGCCGATACTCCTTCAGGCCCTCATCGACCGACTGACCGAGGCCGCGCGCGGCCCAGCCCATGTGGGTCTCGAGGATCTGGCCGACATTCATGCGAGACGGCACGCCGAGCGGGTTCAGCACCACATCGACGGGGGTGCCGTCCTCGAGGAACGGCATATCCTCCTCCGGCACCACGCGAGAGATGACGCCCTTGTTGCCGTGGCGGCCGGCCATCTTGTCGCCGGGCTGAAGCTTGCGCTTCACCGCGATGAAGACTTTGACCATCTTCATCACACCGGGCGGCAGGTCGTCGCCGCGGCGGACTTTGTCCACCTTGTCCTCGAAGCGCCGGTCGAGAGCCTTCTTCTGGATCTCGAATTGCTGGTTCAGCGCCTCGACTTCGGCCGCATCCGCGTCCTCACCAAGGGCGAGCTGCCACCACTGGCCCCGGCTGAGACCCTGCAACAAAGTCTCGTCAATCGTGGAGCCGCTTGCGACGCCCTTCGGCCCTTTGACGGCCGTCTTGCCGAGGATCAGGCCCTTGAGGCGGGCGTAGATGTTGCGCTCGAGGATCGCGAGCTCGTCGTCGCGGTCGCGACTGAGGCGCTCGACCTCCTCGCGCTCGATCTGGAGCGCGCGCTCGTCCTTCTCGACGCCGTGGCGGTTGAAGACACGCACCTCGACCACCGTCCCGTAGTCGCCGGGCGGCAGGCGGAGCGAGGTATCGCGCACGTCCGAGGCCTTCTCCCCGAAGATCGCGCGGAGGAGCTTTTCCTCGGGCGTCATCGGGCTCTCGCCCTTGGGCGTGATCTTACCGACCAGGATGTCGCCCGGGCCGACCTCAGCGCCGATGTAGACGATGCCCGCCTCGTCGAGGTTGCGCAGCGCTTCCTCGCCCACGTTGGGGATGTCGCGGGTGATCTCCTCGGGCCCGAGCTTGGTGTCGCGGGCGGCGACCTCGAACTCCTCGATGTGGATCGAGGTGAAGACGTCGTCCTTCACGATCCGTTCGGAGATCAGGATCGAGTCCTCGTAGTTGTAGCCGTTCCAGGGCATGAACGCGACGAGGGCGTTCTTGCCGAGCGCCAGCTCGCCCAGATCCGTCGACGGCCCGTCGGCGATGAACTCGCCCTTCTTGACCGTGTCACCCACCTTCACCAGCGGGCGCTGGTTGATGCAGGTGTTCTGGTTCGAGCGCTGGAACTTGCGCATCCGGTAGATGTCAACGCCGGGATCGCCCGGGTCGAGGTCTTCGGAGGCGCGGATCACGATCCGCATCGCGTCCACCTGGTCGACGATGCCCGTGCGCCGCGCGGTGATCGCCGCGCCCGAATCGCGCGCAACGACTTCCTCGATCCCGGTTCCGACATAGGGCGCCTCGGCCCGCAAAAGCGGCACCGCCTGGCGCTGCATGTTGGAGCCCATCAGCGCGCGGTTCGCGTCGTCGTTCTCGAGGAACGGGATCAGCGAGGCGGCGACTGACACCAGCTGTTTGGGGCTCACGTCGATCAGATCGACGTTCTGGTTCGGGTTCATCATGTATTCGCCCGACTTCCGGGTCGAGACGAGGTCGTTCTTGAACCGCCCGCCCTCATCGAGCTGCGCGTTGGCCTGAGCGATCGTGTGGCGCATCTCCTCGGTCGCCGACATGTAGACGACGTCGTCGGAAACCTGGCCCTCGCTGACCTTCCGGTAAGGCGTCTCGATGAAGCCGTACTTGTTGACCCGCGCGAAGGAGGCCAGCGAGTTGATCAGGCCGATGTTCGGCCCCTCCGGCGTCTCGATCGGGCACATCCGGCCGTAATGCGTGGGGTGCACGTCGCGGACCTCAAAGCCCGCGCGCTCCCGCGTCAGGCCGCCCGGCCCGAGCGCCGAGAGCCGCCGCTTGTGCGTAACCTCGGAGAGCGGGTTCGTTTGGTCCATGAACTGGCTGAGCTGCGAGGAGCCGAAGAACTCGCGCACCGCCGCCGCCGCCGGCTTGGCGTTGATCAGGTCCTGCGGCATCACGGTGTCGATCTCGACGGAGCTCATCCGCTCCTTGATCGCGCGCTCCATCCGCAGAAGGCCCACGCGGTACTGGTTCTCCATCAGCTCACCGACCGAGCGCACCCGGCGGTTGCCGAGATGGTCGATGTCGTCGATGTCGCCCTTGCCGTCGCGGAGGTCCACAAGGGCCTTCACGACCGAGATGATGTCCTCACTCCGAAGCGTGCGGACGGTGTCCTCGGCGTCGAGGTCAAGACGCATGTTCATCTTCACCCGACCAACGGCCGAGAGGTCATAACGCTCCGCGTCGAAGAAGAGCTGGTCGAAGAGCGCGGACGCCGCCTCGACAGTCGGCGGCTCGCCCGGGCGCATGACGCGGTAGATGTCCATGAGCGCAGTGTCGCGATTCATGTTCTTGTCCGCGACCATCGTGTTGCGGATGTAAGGCCCGACGGTGACGTTATCGATGTCGAGAACAGGGATGTCCGTCACGCCCTCGTCGAGCAGCAACTTGATCGTGCCGCCGGTCAGCGCGCCGTCCTTGTCATACTCCGCCGTCAGCTCATCGCCCGCCTCGACCCAGATGGCGCCGGTGGCTTCGTTGATGATGTCCTCAGCGACAAAGCGCCCGATCAGGGCATCGAAAGGCACGACGATCTCAGGCACATCGCCCGCATCGAGAAGCTGCTTGACCGTGCGCGGCGTGACCTTCTTGCCCGCCTCGGCGATGATCTCCCCGGTCTCGGCATTGACGATGTCGAAGAGGGGCTTTGTCCCGCGAATCCGCTCCGGGAAGAACGAGGTCACCCAGCCCTTCGCATGGTTCTTGAACCGCACGGTGTCATAGTACGCTTTCATGATCCCCTCTTGGTCGAGACCAAGTGCATAGAGAAGCGTCGTGACAGGCAGTTTCCGGCGCCGGTCGATGCGGGCGAACACGATGTCCTTCGCATCGAACTCAAAATCGAGCCAGGAGCCGCGGTAGGGAATGATCCGCGATGTGAAAAGGAGCTTGCCGGAGGAGTGGGTTTTGCCCCGGTCATGGTCGAAGAAGACACCCGGCGAGCGGTGCATTTGCGACACAATGACGCGCTCCGTTCCGTTCACAATGAACGTCCCGTTCTTGGTCATGAGCGGCATGTCGCCCATGAACACGTCCTGCTCCTTAATGTCCTTCACCGATTTGGCGCCCGTGTCCTCGTCCACCTCGAACACGATCAGGCGCAACGTCACCTTAAGAGGTGCGGAGTATGTCATGTCCCGCTGCTGACATTCCTCGACGTCGTACTTTGGCGATTCGAGCTCGTACTTGACGAACTCAAGCACGCTCGTCTCGTTGAAATCGCGGACGGGGAAGACAGACTGAAACACACCCATGATCCCCTCACCGCTCAGCGGTTCGGGGCCATCGCCGGAGTTCAGGAACAGGTCGTAGGAGCTTTTCTGAACCTCAATAAGGTTTGGCATTTCCGCCACTTCGCGGATCTTGCCATAGAATTTGCGGATGCGTTTTTGACCAGAATGCGTCTGTGCCATTAAGTAGCGGTCCTCGCTTGCCGTGCACGAGACCGCCGCCGGGGCCGCGGTTGGGTCTCACGCTCTGCCAAGGGCACTGCAGTCCATGCTTGCGGGATGGCCCAGATCCCGCGCCCGACCGTTTGCACCTTTCGCGAGGCTCGATGCACGAGCCCCGGAAAAGACGCAAAGCCGGACCTGCCACAGCAGGCCCAGCTTCGGCTATGTATGTCAGACAGGGCGAAAAGAAAGCCCCGCCAAACCTCACTTAAGCTCGACCTTGGCGCCGGCCTCTTCGAGCTTCTTCTTGATCTCCTCGGCCTCTTCCTTGCTGGCGCCCTCTTTGACGGCTTTGCCGCCGGCCTCGACCAGCTCTTTCGCCTCTTTGAGGCCGAGCGATGTGATCGCGCGGACCTCTTTGATGACGTTGATCTTCTTGTCGCCCGCTTCGAGGAGTATAACGTCGAACTCGGTCTTCTCCTCGGCCGCCTCGGCCGGTGCGTCGCCGCCCGCGCCCGGCATCGGGCCGGCCATCATCACGCCGCCGCCGGCGGCGGGCTCAATGCCGTATTTGTCCTTCAGAAGATCCTTGAGCTGGGTCGCCTCGAGGAGGGTGAGACCCACGATCTCTTCTGCCAGTTTTTCGATATCAGCCATATGCTTGGTTCCTGATCAGTGTCTGTGCCATCCGGGGCCGTGTCGTGGCACCCGGGCGTTGGGTGAGAGATGTCGTCACGCTGCGTCGCGCGCCTCCAGAGTGGCCAAGATGCCCGCGATCCCGCCCGCAGGGCCCGCGAGGGCACCGGCGACTTCGGAGGCAGGCGCCCCGAAGGCACCGGCCAAACCCGAGGCAGGGGCCACGAGACAACCGGCGATCGAGGCAATGACTTCCTCGCGAGAAGGCATCTTGCTGACCGCCGTCACGCCGTCCCGGTCGATGACCGAGGGGCCGAGGACGCCGCCGAGGATCTCGAGCTTGCCGTTCGACTTGGCGTACTCCTCCACCGCTTTCGCAATGGAGACGGGGTCTTCGGCATACGCAAAAACCGTCATCCCCGTCAGAATGTCCCCGAGGCTCTCGGCCGGGTGACCCTGCAAGGCGATCTTTGCAAGCCTGTTCTTGGCAACGCGGACCTGGCCGCCGCTTTCGCGGATCTTGGCCCGGAACGCCGTCATCTCCGCAACCGTCATGCCCGTGTAGTGTGACACCACAACGGCACCAGAGTCCGTGAAGATCTGGGTCAGCTCGCTGACAACCTCTTCCTTCTTGGCTCTGTCCACAGTTACGCTCCAGTTTTGGGGGCAACGCCCCCGGCTCTTGTTTGGGCGGTCGCCCGCCCGGTTCGGGTCCTTACGGGTCCCTCCCAAGAGCCGCATCGCGGATCCTGTTCGCTCCCCGTCTCAGGCAGGACATTAAGCCTTACGGCACCCACCGTCTCGGACGTTTGGGGATCGCTCCCCGGGATGGCGGGTCGCCCCGCCGGACCGCCCGGTCGCCCGGGCGGAACCTTATTCGGCCGTCGCCTGGCCCACATCCACCGTGATGCCCGGCCCCATGGTCGAGCTGACGGTGATCTTTTTCATGTACGTGCCCTTGGCGCCCGAGGGCTTTGCCCGGTTCACCGCAACGACGAAGGCCTTGATGTTCTCGGCGAGCTTGCCCTCCTCGAACGAGGCCTTGCCGACGCCGCCATGAATGACGCCCGCCTTCTCGGTCTTGAACTGGACTTCGCCGCCCTTGGCCGCCTCGATCGCCGCTTTGACGTCGAGCGTCACCGTCCCGACCTTGGGGTTCGGCATCAGGTTGCGGGGCCCGAGGATTTTGCCGAGGCGCCCGACGATCGGCATCATGTCCGGCGTCGCGATGCAGCGGTCGAACTCGATCTTGCCGCCCTGGATCGTCTGCATCAGATCCTCGGCACCCACGATGTCGGCGCCGGCGGCCTCCGCTTCCTCCGCCTTCGGGCCGCGGGCGAAGACCGCAACGCGGACCTCCTTGCCGGTGCCGTTCGGCAGGCTGACCGTGCCGCGGACCATCTGGTCGGCATGGCGCGGATCGACGCCGAGGTTCATCGCGACCTCGACCGTCTCGTCGAACTTGGCGGACGCATTGGACTTCACGAGGCTCACCGCTTCTTCGATCGAGAGGTTGGCTTTGCCCGCAACCGCCTCACGCGCGGCCTTCTTGCGCTTGGAGATCCCCATCAGCCCTTCACCTCGATGCCCATGGACTTCGCCGACCCCAGAATGATCTTCATCGCCTGGTCGACATCGTTGGCCGAAAGATCCTTCATCTTGGTCTCGGCGATCTCGCGCACCTGCTTGACCGTCACCGTGCCCACCGTCTCCCGCGACGGCAACTTGGCCCCCGACTTCAGGTTCGCAGCCTTCTTCAGGAGGTAGGACGCCGGGGGCGTCTTGATGTCCATCGTGAAGGACTTGTCGACGTAGTAGGTGATCACAACCGGACAGGGCGCGCCCGGCTCCATGTCCTGCGTGCGTGCGTTGAACGCCTTGCAGAACTCCATGATGTTGATGCCCCGCTGGCCGAGCGCCGGGCCCACGGGGGGCGACGGGTTCGCTTTGCCGGCGGGCACCTGCAACTTCATCGTGCCCGCGAGTTTCTTGGCCATCCGGCCCTCCTTCTCTCCATCCCTGGACCAGCGCGCTGGCCCGGGTCGTCATGGCCGTGGTTCGGTCCACCGGGCGCGCCCGGCTCGCCTCCCACGCCGCCCCGCTGGGGCGCGTCGCATCAGGTCTGTTTGGAGACCTGCGTAAACTCGAGTTCGACCGGAGTTGCCCGGCCGAAGATCGACACCGTCACCTTGAGACGGGCGTTGCCTTCATCCACATCCTCGACCATACCGGCAAACCCTTCGAATGGGCCGTCCGTCACGTTGACCTGCTCACCCACATCGAAGGTGATGAGGCTCCGCGGACGCTCGGTCCCTTCTTCGGCCTGGTTGAGGATCTGGTTCACCTCGTGATCCCGCATCGGCATCGGTTTGCCCTGCGGGCCGAGAAACCCCGTCACCCGGTTCGTGTCCTTGATCAGGTGGTACGCCTCATCCGAGAGGTCCGCCTGCACGAGGACATATCCCGGCATGAACCGGCGCTCGGTCTGGACCTTCTTGCCGCGGCGCACCTCGATCACCTCTTCGGTCGGCACGAGGACCTGGTGGATCTCCTCCTCCAGACCATGCTGCGCCACCGATTCCCTGATCGATTCAGCGACCTTTTTCTCGAAGTTGGAAAGAACGCTCACCGCGTACCAACGTGCCGCCATAGATTCTTCGAAGCCTCGGTTGTCCGTTCCAGGGCGCTTTGCCCTGCTGTCCTGCGATTGCTGCCCGTCCGATGCCGTTCAGCCCTCGCCTCCGGCACATAAGAATCGGTCTAAATCCGATCCAATAATCCCCGGTCCCTAACGGCCCGCCCGGAAATCTTCAAGAGGCAAGATTGAGAAAGAGGTCGATCCCAAACCGGATGACCCAATCGACAATGAAAAAGAAAATCGCCGCCACGGTGGACAGAAGGAACACCATGCCCGTGGTCAGCAGCGTCTCGCGCTGTGTCGGCCACACAACCTTGGACGTCTCCGCCCGAACCTGCTGGATAAACTGAAACGGGTTGGTGCGTGCCATGCGTGTCCTCCACGGCCATCATGTGGGTGCGGCCACCCGTCAAACAAGACTCTGCCGTGGCAGGGGCAGAGGGACTCGAACCCCCGACCCTCGGTTTTGGAGACCGATGCTCTACCAACTGAGCTATACCCCTACGGCCGCGTTGGGATAGTCCGAAACGGCGGGGCTGACAAGCCTAGCTGCCGAACATCCCCCGGATGCGGGTCATGAGCCCCGGGGCCGGAAACCCTCCGGATGTGTCCCTGTGATAGGCGACGGTGTTGTCCGACGAGAACTCAGGCTTCAAGCGGAACCCCTCCGCCTTCAAACGCCGCTCGATCGCCTCCGTCTTTTCGGCGCCGATGATCCGCGGATGGAGCTCGACGACAATCGCGCGCACAGAGGAGAGATCGGCATTCATCAGCACGTCGTACTCCGCCCCCTCGATGTCGCAGCAAATGACGGAGGGGCGGAGGGCGGCAATCGTCTCCGCCAAGTCGCGCGTCTTGACGGTGACCTTCTGGCCCTTGGTCTTGTTCTCGAAAAGGGAGGAGCCCCAGACAAGCGGGCGAACGTAGAACTCCACCGTGTCGCCGCCGCCCTTCGACGAGAGAACCGCGTGCTCGATCTGCACATCGACGCCGTTCAAACGATGGGTGTTGCCGAGATGGTCGAGGATGTTCGGGTTCGCCTCGAAGGTCGTGACGGCCTCGACGCCGGATTGAAGCGCTGCGAAGGTCGACGTCAGTCCGAACCCGGCGCCCAGATCAAGAACGCGGTCCCCCTCCCGGAGGATCGCGCCGAGGGCGGTGACCTCCGCCTTCTCGTATTTTCCGGCACGCATCCGTTCCGCGATTTTCTCCGGCATGACCGCCGGATCGACCGGCATCTTCACACCGTGGATCTCGACCACTTCCATGTGCGCTCGCTCTATTTCAACTTTGGCGGTTGTCTTCGGGCGCAGGTGACGCGTTGTCAAGCTCAGCCGCCGAAGCGAAGCCTCACACCGATGGCTGCACCGGACTTCCCGGCCCGCACGAGCTCCGCCACGAAACGGTCGACATAGATGCCGAGATCGAGGCCGAGCTCGGCCGCAGCCGAGAAGCCTTCCATCGCCGCAGACACCTCTCCGAGGCGGAGATCCGCCACGGCGAGGTAATAGCGCGCCTGATCAAGATCCGGCATCAGGTCGAGGGCTGCGCGCGCCGCCTCGCGCGCCGTCTCCGCCTCCTCCCGCTCCAACGCGATGTAGGCCTTGAGCTCGAAATCCCATCCATCCGCGCCCGGCAGCTCGATTGCCGCCTCGATTTCAGTCGCGGCCGCCCCGAGATCCCCTTCTTCGGCCAAGAGGCTCGCGTGCCAGTAGCGCAGCCTGTTGTCGGCAATCCCACGCGCCACCGCGGCCTGATAGGTCGCCAGCGCATCTGCGGTGTGGCCGAGGGCTTCTTCGGCAAAGGCCCTTTGGACGTAGCCATCGGGCTCGTCAGGGTCGAGCGCTATGGCCCGCTCAGCGCTGCCTTTGGCCGCACGGTACTGACGCTCGGCAAAATGGAGCGATGCGCGCTGTACGTAGAGGTAGGCCTCCTCCGGCTCGGAAAGGATTGCAGCGTTGATCCAATCGAAGGCGGCGGGGAGATTGCCCTCTTCCTCCGCAATTAGGGAGAGGCCGTAGAGCGCGTTGGTGTCCTCGTCGTCTTCAGCGAGGGCCGCCTCAAAATCCGTCTGAGCGCCGGTGAGATCGCCGGCATCAAAGCTGTTCCAGGCGCGCTCCCGAAGCGCCCAAGTGTAGTCGGGCGACAAAAGAAGGGCGCGGTCGAGCGCCGCACGCGCCGCCGCATCGTCGTCGTCCGCGTGTCGGTGAACCCAGGCAAGCCCGCCCTCGGCGATGGCCAGCGGCCAGGCCTCAAGCGCCGCCTCAAAGGCCTCCCGCGCGGCGTGGGGGCGGTCGCGATCAATTTGGAGCCAGCCGAGAAGCGCATGCGCCTCCGCGTCGTCCGGGGCCAGCGCGATCGCCTCGCCGAGCCGGGCTGCAGCGATCTCGAGGTGGCCGAGGTCGTGCGCGACCGAGCCCAGTTGCTTTAGCAGCCGAACTTCGGTCCGGGGCATGTGGCGGTCGGTGTCGAGCGCTCCCTGGCACGCTTGGAAGAGCCGCTCATCGCTCGCGTCACCGTCGAGGCAAATCCGTGTGAGGCTCGTTTCGCTCGACAGGACCAACGGACGGGCCAGAGCACCCTGCCCCATCACGAGGGTCACCACCAACAGGAGAAGCGCGCGCATCATAAGCGCATACTACAAAATGCGCCCAATCGCGGGCAAGCGGTGCGCGCGTTAGGTGTTAAAGAGAAAATGCATCACGTCGCCGTCCTTGACGACATAGGCCTTGCCCTCGGCCCGCATCCGGCCCGCCTCCTTCGCCGCCTGCTCGCCACCGAGCGCGACGAAATCCTGATAGGCGATGGTCTCAGCCCGTATGAACCCCTTCTCGAAGTCGCCGTGGATGACACCTGCCGCCCGCGGCGCCGTCGTGCCCGCAGTGATGGTCCAGGCGCGCGCCTCCTTGGGTCCGACGGTAAAGTAGGTTTGAAGACCGAGGAGGTCGTACCCCGCCGCAATCAGGCGATCGAGGCCCGCCGCCTCGAGGCCCAGATCGGTCAGAAACTCCGCCCGCTCTTCGTCTTCGAGCTGAGCAATCTCCTCCTCGATCGCGGCGGAGATCACAACGCTTCCCGCACCGCTCGCTGCGGCCATCTCGGCCACGCGCGCGGACTGGGCGTTTCCTGTCGCAGCGCTTGCCTCGTCAACATTGCACACGTAGAGAACCGGTTTCGCGGTCAAGAGCTGGAGCATCGACCAGGTCCGCGCGTCCTCGGCCGAGATCTCGACACTCCGCGCCGGGCGTCCCTCCTCAAGCGCGGTCTTTGCCGCTTCCAGGAGGCGCGCCTGCCCCGCCGCCTCCTTGTCACCGCCCTTGAGCTTTCGAACGAGGTTCTGCAAGCGCCGCTCAATGCTGTCGAGATCGGCGAGCATCAGTTCGGTCTCAATGGTCTCCGCGTCGGAGACCGGATCCACACGGCCATCGACATGGGTGACGTCGTCATCCTCAAAACACCGGAGGACATGTGCAATTGCATCGACCTCCCGGATGTTGGCCAGAAACTGGTTGCCAAGCCCCTCGCCCTTCGATGCGCCCTTCACGAGCCCTGCGATGTCCACAAAGGTCAATCGCGCGGGGATCACTTGTTTCGACTGAGCAAGCGCGGCCAGCTTGTCGAGCCGCGGCTCCGGCACCGAGACTTCGCCGACATTGGGCTCAATGGTGCAGAATGGGAAGTTCGCCGCTTGCGCCGCCGCCGTCCGGGTCAGCGCGTTGAACAAGGTCGACTTGCCGACATTCGGCAGCCCGACGATCCCGGTTTTGAAACCCATGACACCCTCCGTTCGCGCCGCCGCGCTTGGCATGCCACCCGGTGCCCGTCAAGGCGTCGGCGCCCCGTTTCGACGGGCCACATACTCGGCCCGCTTGGTCCCTGAACGCCCGAGCGCCAGCCGAACGAGGACCACCCACCCCACGCGTGGTTCATGCAGCGCGTTGGCCCAATTCTGAACAGGCGCGCAGCGCGGCCGCGCCGGGCTTTGCACCCCGGGCGGCCGGCCTCGGCATCCGACACATAGCCTGTTCGGGCTACCGAATGACCACGGTTGCGCCGGAGGCCAACGCGTCCTCCACTTGATCGTTGCCCTCCGGTGCGGGCGGTGCGCGTTGGGGCAGCGGCAGCGGCAAGGCTATGGTCTGCCCGAGACCCACTTGTACAGGGCCGATATCCGTCGAGCTGCCCACCGTCAGAAAACAGCCTGACAAAAGCGGCAGGCAGAGAAGTCCGATCAAAACGCGTCCCATGCGTCCCTCCCTCAATGCGCCGCCGCCCAGGTCTCGCCCTGACCGGCATCGACGGTCAGCGGCACAGCGAGATCGACGACCGGAGCCGCCGCAGCTTCCATCACTGTGCGCACGACCGAAATCGTCTCCTCGACATGCGCCTCGGGCACCTCGAAGAGGAGCTCATCGTGCACCTGGAGGAGCATCCGCGCCGGCA